>NZ_JBQKJR010000036.1:0-35339 GCF_052117165.1 Agathobaculum sp. LCP25S3_E8 | reverse complement strand
CTACATCCCGATCCATTTTTCCTCGTTCCAGCATTGCTCTCACCACCTATTCCTATTTTACCGCGCTCAAACGAAAAAGCCCAGCTTTTGCTGGACTTTTTCGACAGACTGCGGCGAAGGACAAAAAATGTCCTTCGCCGTTTTTTCATGGTACCCGTCAATCATTGCATCACGATTGCATCAGGGGCGCCAAAACCTTGGCCATTAATGAAATCATCTCATGTTTGGGTATCGGCTGTGCTTCGGTAATCCACTTTTCCAGCATTCCCACGACCCCCATCGCAACAAACCGTGCAATATATATATCTTCCACGCTGCGGAATGGCATGCCTTCCAGCCGACACTCTTCCAAAACGCCAATCAGTTTTTTTCCAAACCCCTCCACACCGCTGACCTTAATCAATGCCGTGACAATTTCGCGGTTTTCTTCCAGATAATCCACCGCCCGGCTGAGAACCGGTTGCAAAGTCGCAATCTCACTGGGTCGCAGACCCGCAATCATGCCACGAAAGTCCGCAATCATCTCCGCTTCTATCCGCTCGCGCAAATCATACACATCCCGATAGTGCGCATAAAATGTTCCGCGGTTAATATCTGCTTCCCGGACAACATCAGTTACCGTAATGCTCTGGAAATCCTTTTGCTGCATCAGCCGCGTCAGCGCCTGTCGCAGCAGTTTTTTTGTCCGGCGGATGCGCTTATCCTCCTGTTGCTGCATAGTCCATCCCTCCATTCTTTTTTGCATTCAAATGAACATTTTTTGTTATAATGTCTATTAACATACATAACAATCATATTTGATTCTTGTGTATGTTATCCTTATGTTCTATACTATATCACGAAATAAAATTATACACAATATCTATTATCAGGAAAGTTGGTGTTTATTTGAAAAAAGAAGGCCATCGTCCGGTCGACCTAATCATACATAAACGCAAACAGATCGAAAAAGTTTTCACTGTGCTGGTCGTGCTCAGCCTGATCTGTATCCCTATGGTCGGTGTCAACTACGATTTAACAAAATACCTGCCGGATTCCTCTCCCTCCGCGCAGGCGCTGGACATTATGCAGAAAGAGTTTACCTATCCCGGCATGGGACGGGTCATGCTGCAGGATGTCACACTGTACGAAGCCAAAAACATCAAAGACCGCATCGCCGAAGTAGATGGCGTGGATATGGTCATGTGGTGTGATACTACAACCAACATCTATGGCTCCGACTTGTTTATTGATTATTCCACCATTGAAGACTATTACAAAGACGGCAACGCTTATATGGATGTCATCTTTCTGGAAAAGGACTCTTCCTCGCGTACCCACAAGGCCGTAGCCGAAATCGAACAGATTGTCGGAGACCGCGGACTTGTAGCAGGCTCCGCTGTCTCGGATACCAACCTCGGCCCAACAATCAACGCAGAGGTTGCGCGCGTAATGATGTTAGCGGTTGTCATCATCTTTTTGATTTTGACGCTCACGACAACATCGTGGTTCGAACCCGTACTGTTTCTGTCCGTGTTGGGCATTGCCATTGTCATCAACATGGGCTCTAACATCATTTTCGGTGAAATCTCCTTCCTTTCCAATGCAGTCGGCGCGGTTTTGCAGCTTGCCTGTTCGATGGACTACTCCATTTTCCTGCTGCATGCCTTTACAGAGGAAAAAGCCAACGGTGTGGAACCCGAACAAGCTATGGCCAATGCGCTGCGCACGGCCTTTTCTTCCATTGGTGCATCCGGCGCTACCACGATCGTCGGCTTTCTTGCACTGGCGCTCATGCGGTTCGGCATCGGTCCGGATATGGGTTTTGTGCTGGCTAAGGGTATCGCACTGAGCCTGATGACTGTACTGTTGCTGATGCCTGCACTGATTCTGCGCTTCCAAAACGTTATTGCAAAAACGCAGCACCGCTCCTTTATCCCCCGCCAGTGGCGCGGGTTCGGCGAATTCTCCTATAAACTGCGCAAGCCGGTGCTGGCAGTGGTCGCCCTACTCATTATCCCCTGCTATGTTGCACAAGGCATGGCTGACTTTACTTACGGCAACGAAGCGGTTGCCAACTCCCCCGGCACGCCGGTATATGAGGCTGAACAGCAGATGAATGAGAAATTTGGGCAAAGCAATATGATGCTTGCGCTCATTCCGCTGGACAGTAACGTTACGGAAAAGGCCCTGTGTGAGGAGATAAACGATCTTCCCTATGTGAAGTACGCGCTTGGGCTTGCTTCTGTTCTGCCGGATGGTATACCGGAAGGGTTCCTGCCGGAAAGCGTCACCGGCATGATGCACGGTGAAAACTGGGCGCGAGTCATCATCAATGTCCGGTCTGCCGGCGAAAGCGATGCTGCATTTTCGTATGCAGATGAGATTCGCACGATCATTGAACGCTATTATCCGGACGAACAGACCTATCTGGTTGGCGTCACGCCGTCCACGCAGGATATCAAGGATATTATTGTACCGGATAACCAACTGGTCAATCTGGTTTCCCTGCTCGGCGTTGCGCTGGTCGTTGCTATTACCTATAAATCGCTATTGCTTCCAATTGTCGTACTGATTCCGATCGAATGCGCTGTGTTCATCAACACCGCTATGCCTTATATTTATGGACAGCGTACGATGTTCCTCGGATTCATCATCGTCAGCTGTATCCAACTCGGCGCAACGATCGACTACTCTATTCTGCTGACCGGCAATTATCTGGATGCCCGCGCGCAGGGCGACAAAAAAGAAGCCGCTATTCGTGCCGTCACCGTCAGCGCGGAATCCATTCTGACTTCCGGCATGATATTGATGACCGTGGCCTATGGTTTGTATTTCATGACCTCAGTCGAAGCGGTTTCCGGTTTAGGTCAACTGATTGGACGCGGTGCACTTATCTCGATGATTCTGGTGCTGTTTTTGCTCCCCGGCTGTCTGATGCTGTTTGACCGCTGGATTGTAAAGTCAGACTATGCGCAGAAAAAACATGCAAAGATGAACCGTATTCGCAGCACAAAGCTGATTCTACCGGTACTGAGTGAACTGCATCAGCAGCGTTTGCGTTTGATCGCGCAGATTCGCGAAAACCGTCGGGCACGGCATCGGGAGATGCGAAAGAAACTGACTCATCTGTTTTCTTCGCTTCGCCATAAACCACAGAATACCGATAACAATCCATCACAGCCCGATAACAAGGAGGATAAACAGGATGATGAATCATAAATTCCGCCGTCTGACGGCGGCCGCACTGGCACTTCTGTGCGTGCTGCCGCAGGCGGCGCAAGCCGCCGCTCCCACCATCCAAACGGACGAAGCGGTCTATATCAATCTCGATTATTACGGCACGCCGGAAAACACCCGTATCGTCAAGGGCGTCAGCCTGAATGGGCATACCGAGTTTACCGACTACGGCAATTATTCCGATGTCTACAATATGTCCACGCTCGACGAACCAACACTGGGCGACGGTGAGGTTTCTTGGGCGCTTGCAGATGACGGTTTACAGCGTTTCTATTACGAATGTGTTCCGGACAGCAGCAACACTATCCAGCTGCCGTGGAATTTTGACGTGTCTTACAAACTCAACGGCGTACCGGTGGAAGCCGAGAAATGTGCCGGTGCAAACGGTCTGATTGAAATGAATATCCACGCAATGCCTAACGACGCTGCCGGAGAATACTACAAAAACAACATGATGCTGGTTTGCGCCACGGGCATTGACATGAGCAAAGCGCTTTCCATTGACGCCCCCGGCGCGCAGGTACAGTCAATTGGTACTTACAAAATCGTCATGTTCATGGGTCTTCCGGGTGAGGAAAGCACATTTACAGTGCGCATCGGCTCGAATTCCTTTGAAAGCATGGGACTTATCCTATTTATGGCACCTGCCACCCTCTCTTCCTTGGATATCCTGTCCGATATGCGGGATATCAAGGACCGGCTGGGAAGCTCCGGGGACAGTCTATATGAAGGCTTAAGCAGTATGCTTGACTCCATGCAGTCCATGAAAAGCGGACTGGGAGCACTTTCAAGCGGCATTTCCGGTATCAATTCTGTGCGCAAGCAATTAATAGCTGACCGAGGCACAATTGATCCGCAGATCGACGCCGCATTATCCTCGCTGGAAACACTGGCTGGACAAACCGACTCGCTGATTCCCGAACTAAATTCTATGAAAACCACGCTGACTACACTCAGCGCGACCATAAACAGTATGCTGGACACCGTACAATCTACCACAGAAGATATCAATGGTTATCAGCAACTTTTGAAAGATTTGGACACCACACTCAGTAATCTGGACGATTTTGTCAGCGATTTGCAAAACGCATCCGGCGATGACTTACTCCGCATCCGTCAGCTGCAAGCCGACTTGGAAAACCTCAAGCAAGACACCAAGACTTTGCAAACCCATTTAAGCACGCTTCGAGAAAAGGCAGATGCACTCAGCAGCCAAATTTCCGCTTTACAAGTCATCTTGGATGGCAGCGGTCTGAGTGAACCGTTGTATTCCCTGCTTTCCTCTCTTGTAAGCAGTGCTACCGGTTCCCTTTCTGCTATTAAGCAATGCATTCGTGCTCTGGAAGACATCCTTTCCGATACCAATGGGCTTCTCGGAACAGCGGATTCCACGCTCAATAGTCTGGATCAAATCAGCGACGTACTGAGTGACTATGATGGTTTGCCACAAGATCTGATTGGAGAAGGTAAGGATCTTACTGTTTTGGCAGACCAAACACTCGAGCGTGTGCATCAGCTGATTGCGGATATTCCTGCCCTTTCCGCTTCTCTTGACCAGATGACCGAAACCACAAATTCCGCTGCGGATAAATGCTCTGATTTGATGGTTGCTCTGACAAAGACTCTCACATCTGCCAACGATTTGCTGCAATCGGCGACAGACAATCTGCGCGCGATCCGTGACAAGTCAGATACCAGCTTGCAGACCTCGCTGGATGGTCTCATCGATGTGCTCAACCGTGCATCTTCGTCCAACAGCTCCTCCAATCTGCAAAATGCTAACGATTCCATTCACAGTGCAATCAACGATGCAGAAAAGGATTTGGAAGAGGATACCAACGTACTGAACATTGATGCCGAAGCAGCGCTGCAATCTGTTACCTCATCCCAAAATCCAACTCCATCCAGCCTGCAATTTATCCTGCGCACGCAGGAAATATCCACCCCTTCCGATTCGGATGCTGCCTTATCGGATACATCCGATGATGATCAGGGCGTTCTTTCTCGCATTGTTAATATTTTTAAAAAACTATTTTCCGCTGTCTATGGTGTATTCACCTCGGAAAACACATAATAAAAGCGCCGCGTTCGATAGAACGCGGCGCTTTCTTTCCAAGCGTCAGTTTTTCTCCGCTATTTGCTCAACCTGTGTCAAATACTTTTGCTGATAATAACGCAGCTTCTCTGCAAACTGCGGCGTTGCCTTGTATTCCTGCTTAGCATAGGCATGCGTATCGAATTCCTCCGCGCCTTCGCCGAGCTGAATGGTGTAAATCGCAATATTGGAGCAATGATCACTGATTTTTTCCAAGTCATGCACAATATCGAGGAAATGAATACCGGTCTGCATCGTGCATTCATTTCGGCTCAATCGCTCAATATGACGGCTCTTGAGACGCTCCTTAAGCGTATCGACCACTTCTTCAATCGGTTCCACAGTTCTAGCCACCGATACCGATCGCGTCACATAGCCTTCCACTGTCAAGTCAAGCGCTTCGCCGACCGCACTGCACATCGCATGCAGCTCTTGCATGGCTGCCGGTGAGAACGACATATCCCCTTGGCGGAACTCATCTACTCTGCCAAAAATATTCTGCGCATAGTCGCCAATTTTTTCGAAATCAGAAAGTGAATGCATCATCTCGGCCAACTGCCGCCGCTGATCCACCGAACGAATATTATGAATATTGGTCAAATAACGACCAATCTCCACTTCCGCACGATCCAAAAAGCTCTCGTGTTCTCGGAAAATATCCTCCTTCGGCATTTCCTCACCAAACAGTGGGTCGATTGCCAAATGGAAATTCTGCTTGGCCGCATCCCCCATATCCGCAATACACCGCTGCGCCTGCTCCAGTGCAAGGGACGGCGTGGTCAGAAAGCGCGGCTCCAGCTTTGCAAGCGGATCCTCCTGTACCTCGCCGGAGGGTACGCTCCATGTGGCCAGCTTTACCAGCAGCCCGGTAAACGGCAGAAACAGAATCGTGCAGGTGACATTGAACAGCGTATGGAAGTTTGCAATGCCTCCCTTGTCAATCGCGGAGTTCCAGAAGGAAAAGCCGACAGTATATTCAATCGCATAAACCGCGATAAGGAACACAATGGAACCAATCAGATTAAAATAAAAGTGAACCATCGCAGTGCGGCGTGCGTTCTTCGAGCCGCCTAGCGAGGACAGAAAAGCAGTGATACAGGTACCGATATTTTGTCCCAAAATGATGGGAATCGCCGCTGCATAGGTGATTGCTCCTGTGGTAGACAGCGCCTGCAAAATACCAACCGACGCCGAAGAAGACTGGATAATCGCGGTGACACCCGCACCAACCAGCACACCCAGAACCGGATTTGCAATCGTTGCAAACAGCTGCGCAAACTGCGGCAAATCTGCAAGCGGTGCAACCGCGCTCTCCATCACCGACATACCGATGAACAGAATACCGAAACCGGAAAAAATATCCGCAATATCACGTGTGCGGCGCTTTTTGGCCAGCATCATAATAATGACGCCTGCAAGTACAATCACATAAGCCAAATTTTTCGGTTTGAGCATTTGCATGAAAAGATTTTCGCTCACCGCTCCGCCGCTGTCCAGACGCAGGATTTGCGCTGTAATCGTCGTACCGATGTTCGCGCCTAAAATCACGCCAACGGACTGTCGCAGCGACATGATGCCAGCATTGACAAAACCGACCACCATAACGGTCGTAGCCGATGATGACTGAATCACCATCGTTACCACCATGCCCATCAGCAATGCCTTAAACACATTGCCGGTCATTTTTTCCAGTGTTTTTTCCAATTTCGAGCCTGCCGCACGCTCCAGACCCTTCCCCATTGTCGTCATGCCGTAGATGAACAGCGCTAAACCGCCAATCAACTGCACAATGGACAGCGCATTAAAGTCCATGGGTTTCCTCCGTTTCACATCTCTCTTACAAATCTCTGATGTTCCCCATACATTTCCCAGTATACTGTTTTCGCTATTCTCTGTCAACGATAAAAACTTTTCATGGAGGGATATTGTGTGAAAGCCCCGTTAATATTGATTTCCAGCGGACGTTTTATGGACACTTTGTCCATGCGCCGCCGTCAATCGGAATTATACGCCGCCTGCCTATCCGCAGCCGGCGGCGCCGGTGTGCTATACAGTGGCACCTCCGCCTCCGCACTGGCAGAACGTTGTGACGGCTTACTGCTGGCGGGTGGCGGCGATATTCATCCCGCCCGATACGGGCAGACGTGCACCTGTGATAAGCTGTCCATCGACTCCGTCCGCGACGCAGAAGAGCAGGCACTATTCGACTCGTTTTTTACGCGAAGCAAGCCGGTGCTTGGCATCTGCCGTGGAATGCAGGCCATCAACGTCTTTCTCGGCGGCACCCTGCAACAGCACACAGACGGTCACGCAAACTGCTGTCATGCCGTTCACTGCATCGGCTGGCTTGCTGAACAAATTGGTGCAAATGCTATGGTCAACAGCTACCATCATCAGATTGTTGACCGCATCGCAGATGATTTAACGGCTGTTGCCCATGCGCCGGACGAATCGGTGGAAGCGCTTGTCCACCCTTCCGCAGCGCTGCTCGGTGTGCAATGGCACCCGGAGCGTATGGTGCCATCGATATGCGTAGATGTGGCAGAGGGCAATCACCTGCCGCTGTTTTCCTGGCTGTGCGAACATTGCTGATACAAATTTCCGAAACAGAAAAGGAGCAGGGACAATTCCCCGCTCCTTTTTGTCCGTTACACCATTTCAGCGGTTCAGCAACCAAATTGCTGCGTTCAGATACGTCGCAAACAGCAGCCACAACGCATACGGCACCAGTAACCACGCGGCAGTCGGATTGATTTGCCGAAAGGCCACAATCGTTGCCGCCACCAACGCCAGCAGCAGCACCAGCCACATGAGCGCAATTCCGTATAAGCCTGCGTTAAAAAACAGCAGCGGCCAAACAAAGTTGACGGCAAGCTGTACGCCATACCAAGTCAACGCCTGCTTTTTCTCATCTTGCTCCACATCGGCCTTCCAAACTAGTACGCTGGCAATGCCCATCAACAGATACAATATCGACCAGACTACGGGAAACACCCATGGCGGCGGTGCCAGCGGCGGCTGCACCAGCGCGTCGTATGTGGCCATGCTTCCCATGGTCAGCCAACCGGCCAAACCACCAACCGCCAACGGAAGCGCAAGGCCTATTACCCAAACCCACAGCAATTCTCTCCCTCCCTTTACGGTCAGGATATGGTTTGCTGCGCGTTTTTATGCATCAAAACATATTTACAATAAGCCGAGCAGCAGCATTTCCTCTACTGTCAACGCGTTGTCCTCAGTCTCGCCGTCCAGCAAAGGGCGCAGCTTTGCACCGCAGTCTGGGCAGGTTTCTTGGTCATCGTCAAAAGTTCTGCCACAGTATTCGCAGAAATTCATTTTCACAGTTCCTTTTTCTGGTAGGTGTGTACGCTGACAACATAGCTTATCATGTACACCACAAAGCAGATGATCAGTGCTGCTATCATCGGTAGGGCAATTGGTGCGGTCTCCAGTCGATGAAATCCCTGTTTGATTGCATCCACTATGCCAGGAATAATGCCGAACTTTACAATTCCCGCCATCGCCAGAATTGGTATCCAAACCACTACAATCAGGATATACCTCGACTTCTCCACGCCGAATTTAAACGTTACCGCGAACATTAGCCCCATCAGCAGCAAAGAGAGCAACTCGCCTCCAAACAGACTGAGCATATTTTCCATCATTGATGTTGATGGATCGACCAGCGAATAGACCACCGTCATTGCTGCGGCCAGCGCAAGCAGTGCCAAATTGACCAACAGCCCCATCAGATACTTGCTTCTGACCACTTCTTGCCGCAAAATCGGCAGCGACAGGCTGAGTTTATCCCAACCATAAGCCTGATCCGAGGCGCACAGCGTCGCTGGTAGCATAATGCTAAGCATTGCGACGATCATGATGAAAAACATCGGCCCGCTCCATGCAAAAGCGGCGAACGCAAACACCACCAGAATAAACAGCATCGAACGAATTGACTGTCGGAAATTCATCCAGTCCGCATACAGCATTGCTTTCATTTTGCATCCTCCCCTCTGGTCAAAAACAGCATCATCTGCTCAATGTTGACCGGCTCGACCGACCAGTTGGCGGGCACACCATCACGACGTACCAGTGCTTCGCATCCAAATACTCCCATACGCTTGCCGCGCACCGCAGATGGGTCAAGTGCGGCAAGTTGCTCTGCCGTGCAGTGCAGCACACCATAGGTATCCAATATCTCATCGCGCGGCTCGGACAACACGATCCGTCCCTGATGAATAAATGTGATATAATCCGCAATTTTGTCCAGATCGCTTGTGATATGACTGGACATTAGAATCGAGTGTCCTTCATCCTGCATGAAGTCATAAAACAAATCGAGTACCTCATCACGCACAACTGGGTCAAGACCGCTGGTTGGCTCATCCATGAGAAGCAACTCCGCATCGTGCGACATCGCCGCGGCAATATTGACCTTCATGCGCATGCCTTTAGAATAGTCCTTGATTTTTTTGTCTGTATCGATACCAAATCGTTTCAAAAATCCAAAAAACTGCTCAGAATGCCAATTTTGATATGCCTTTCCCATCAGAACATCCACTTGACGAGCACTCATGGTGTTGAGAAAACAACCATCCTCAAGCACCACGCCGATTCGTTCTTTAACCGCGCGCTCGTCTGCAATATTGTCCTGCCCCAACAAGTGGATACTGCCTGCATCGCGGTGAATCAAATTCAGAATTGCTTTGATGGTTGTGCTCTTGCCCGCACCATTTTCTCCAATAAACCCCATTACACAGCCGCTTGGCAGCGTAAATGAGACATTCTTGAGCGAAAATCCTTTATATTGCTTACACAGCCCCGTAATCTCCAATGCGTTTTTCATCAGATCCCCTCCTCAAATACCGCGGCTGCAATCTCAAGAAATTCACCCTTTTTCAGATTTCCCAGGTGCGCCGCTTTTGCCGCCTCTTCCAGATGTGTCTCCACCCGACGGAGCTGTTCTTCGCGCAGCAACTCCACCCCCACTGGGGCCACGAAGCTGCCGCGACCGGTCTGGCTGATGATAAACCCTTCCCGCTCCAACTCCTCATACGCACGTTTGGTTGTAATCACACTGATGCGCAGCTCCTTCGCCAGTAAGCGCATAGACGGCAGCGCTTCTCCTGGCTGTAGCTCACCACCGACAATCTTAGCCTTGATTTGCCGTGCAATTTGCTCATAAATCGGTGTGCCTTCCACATTCGACAGGATGATGTTCATTGCCCCTCCCCTTCCATATCGTATATACTCATTATATACAATATAGACATTATGTCAACCCTCTGCGAAAAAAATTATGCGAATATCTACGTATAAAAAATCCGACCCGGCATTTTGCCGGGTCGGCTCACTCTCCATCCATATTCTTTTTTCAATGCTGAATTGGAAAGGTTATTTGAACTTTGAACAAATCTCCGTCGACCAAAACCACAAACGTACCGCCACAGGCTTCAACATAGCTTTTTGCGATTGCAAGGCCGAGTCCGCTGCCCTCGGTCGAACGCGCCGCATCGCCGCGGACAAATCGCTCGGTGATCTCATTTGCATCAAAATCCATTGCGTAATTGGCGATGTTTTTCAATTCAATCACCGCGTTATTTTCTTGTTCCATGACCGACACAAACACGCGCGTACCCGGCATTGCATATTTAATGCAATTGCCAATCAGATTTTCCATCACTCGGGACATTTTCTTTCCATCCGCCCAGATTGGCACCTCATGTTCCGGCAGTTCAACCTTAAGCGCCAGCTTACCGTCCCCGATTGACTGATCCTGCTCACCCAGCGCCTGTCGCACCAACGTACATGCATCCAGCCGCTCACAGAAAATCTGCTCTGCACCCGACTGCACCTTTGAAATGTCAAACAGGTCGCTCGTCAGATTTTTCAGCCGTATCCCCTTCTGGTGGATGATCTTGGCGTAGTCGTTTGCCTCCTCCGGCGTCAAATGTTCCTGACAGAGCAGATCCGAATAGTTGAGAATCGAGGTCAACGGAGTTTTCAAATCATGGCTGACGTTGGTAATCAGTTCGCTCTTCATGCGCTCCGCACGCACCTCGTTTTGCAAGGCAAGCTGCATGCCGTCGCCCAGCGAGTTGATATCGTCCGCCATTGCAGCGAATACACCCGCAGGCATGTTGTCCAGCTTGTAGGTTAGGTCACCGCCACGCAGGCGCTTGAGCGCATCTACAATGCGGTCAAAGCCGTCTAACCGCTTAAAAGTAAACGCGGCAGATACCGCAACCCATGCCACCGCAAGTACGAAGAATACAAACGAAGGCATACCGCTTGACACATACCACATTATCCCAAACAGCATCGCAAGCACAGCAAGCACCGCAGAATAACCGGTGAAAATCAATAATGCGTTTCGCGTCTTGTAATTCGCAAACACCTTTTGCCACAGGTTATTCTTCCCTCGCCCTACACCATGCCACGCGCTACGGAACAGCTGGATGAACCAACGCAGCAGACGTACCACCGTACGCCAACACCAGCGAATCATGCGTAGGATAAACGAACGCTGGACAAAGGAACGGTTTTTTAGGTTGCGCACGAGGGAGAGAATGAGCGCCATCACCAGTGCAAACGCACAGACCAGCAGTGCGGTCAGCAGCTTGGTGATTAGTCCCAACACGCCGCTTTCACCGCCATTTATTCCAGCATCCAATAAGGCAAACACTACTGCCGCCGTACCAATCACAGTGCCCGCGATCAACGCCAAGTTGAATTCCACATACATCCGGTCGATCAGCAGAAGATGCACATCCTCGTCCTCCGGCCGGCGGCCCGCGACAAACAGCAAATACAGAAATGCAATCAGAGCGACAAAAAGCAGGGCGATGCACTTAAATATCGCACCTTGGAACATATCGTAACCCTGCTGCCACTCACTTTGTATGACAGATACCTGTTCACCAGTCATGCGCAGCAGGATGCAGTCATCCTCCCGTAATTGCTGGCGCAGCGCCGCTTTTTCCGCCACCAAGCTATCATCCCAATAAGAGTCGTAGGCGCTCGTCCAGCCGGACAACTCATACGCGTAGTCATCCAAAGCCACATTGCCATACCAGTCGCCGGGACGAATAACAACGTAATACGGCGCCGTCTTGATGCCACTTTCGGTCAGATTGGCATTTTTGTAGATATTATCCCCAAACTTGGCATAATAATCGCCAATGAAATAGACATTCATCCGATCGGCCAGCTCCTGCGGCTGAATCCCGTTGTGCCTTGCGCTGTCCAGAATATTGAGCGCGTCACCGAATTCACTGGTAAGCACCTGCGAATTTTCAAAACTCGACTCGAACTGATATAGGTTTGCGCCGTTTTTCTGACTTTTATCAAAAAACCACTGCGTTGTGTTACCCAACGTCAATCCAGCCACCGCTACGCAGACCAAACACAGTATGAATGCCGCGCCCTTGAGAATGGGCGACCGCATCACTTTTTTCATGTTCCCTCACTCCTCTCTATCTTATAGCCCACGCCCCACACAACCTTGAGGTAACGCGGTTCCTTCGGGTTGATTTCAATCTTTTCACGGATGTGCCGCACATGCACCGCAATCGCATTGTCCGACACCGCCTCGTCGTTCCATACCTGCCGATAAATCTCCTCGGTAGAGAATACCTTACCCGGATGACGGCACAGCAGTTCGAGGATTTTGTACTCAAGCGGCGTCAAGCGCACCGCCTCACCATCTACCGTTACCGTTTTACTCTCGGTATCGAGCACCAACCCGCGAATAGCAATCTGCTTTTCCGTCATCTGCATCGCACCAAGCTGCGTATAGCGCCGCAGCTGACTTTTGACGCGCGCCACCAGTTCGGACGGATTAAACGGCTTAGTGATATAATCGTCCGCGCCCGCCGTCAAACCGAGAATCTTATCCGCATCCTCACTTTTAGCGGAAATCAAAATAATCGGAATGTTCTTGCTCTCCCGCACCTTGAGCAGCGTCTTAATGCCATCCAGTTCGGGCATCATGATGTCCAGCAGCAGCAGATGTACCGCACGCGTCATAACGATGTCCAGCGCTTCCAGGCCGTTATAGGCTTTTTCGACTGCGTATCCATCCGCCTGCAAGAAAATCGCAATGCTGTCTACAATCTCCTTATCATCGTCCACCACCAATACCGTAAGTTTGTCCATGATGTCCCCCTCCTCTATGGTTCTATGATAACAAAGGTTTCTGTTGATTTTCCTCATGAAATTCTTAAGAATTTCTTATTGTTTTAAGAACGCAAAAAAAGAGACGCCATATTGGCGTCTCTTTTTTTGGAGGTACCACCCAGAATCGAACTGGGGATCAGGGAGTTGCAGTCCCACGCCTTACCGCTTGGCTATGGTACCAGATATGGAGCGGCTGACGAGGCTCGAACTCGCTACCTCCACCTTGGCAAGGTGGCGCTCTACCAGATGAGCTACAGCCGCATATTTATGGTGCCTCCGGGCGGAATCGAACCACCGACACGGGGATTTTCAGTCCCCTGCTCTACCGACTGAGCTACAGAGGCAAGTTTTCTTCAATCGGTTGAGACTGAAGAAATGGCGACCCGGATGGGACTTGAACCCACGGCCTCCAGCGTGACAGGCTGGCGCTCTAACCAACTGAGCTACCGGGCCGAATCGCCGCCGCCGTAATCATCAGCGGCGAGATTTATTATATCGAAACATCAGCGAAATGTCAACACTTTTTTGACGATTTTTTTATTTTTCTGCATGCGCCAAAAGCTGCCGCAACTCTTCCCGCGAAAAAACATAGACTTTATCGCAAAACTGGCAGGTTACCTCACTTTTTTCCTGTTCTTCCGCCATCTTGGATAATTCGTTTTTTCCCATGCTGAGCAGAGCGCGCTCCACCTTCTCCCGGCTGCACGCGCAACGGTAGCCGATCGGATCGGTCTGCAAAAAGTCAACTGCAAAGCCGTCCAGCACGGTCTGCACGATTTGCTCGAGCGTCATCCCTTTGTCCAGCATTGTGGTCATCGGCTCAGTTTTTGCTAGATTGGCTTCCAGACGGTCAATATCCGCATCCTTGACACCCGGCATCAGCTGCACCAGCCAGCCGCCCGCGCACTTGACCGAACGGTCGGTATCCACCAGCACACCCAACGCGCACGCCGACGGAATTTGCTCGCTCTCCGCAAAATAGCGTGTCAAATCCTCGGCAATTTCACCGTTGACCAATGCAACCGTTCCGGTAATTGGGTCTTTCAACCCAATGTCCTTTATCACCATCAGATAGCCACGACCTACACCGCCGCCCACGTCCAGCTTACCATCCGCGCGCAGCGGCAGCTCACAGCCCGCATTCTGCAGATAACCGCGTACCCAGCCATCCGCATCGCCGACGCACACAATCGTCCCCAGCGGCCCGTTTCCCTTAACCTGTACAGTGACCGAACCATCATCGGTCTTGAGCTGGCTACCCATAATCGCTGTTGCTGTCAGGGTGCGGCCGAGCGCCGCAGTCGCCACCGGCGTAGTATCGTGAATCTCCCGCGCACGCTCGACCAATCCGGTCGTCACGGCGGCGGAAATCTGAATGCCCGCATCCCGGGCGATTGCGCGAAGTAACGTATCGCTCATATTTGTTTAATCTCTCTTTCGTGCGGTAATATAGACCCTATCTTCCCCACCCTGTACCGGTGAGAACGATTGGTCTCCATAGGTTTTGATTTCGGAAAAGCCTGCTTTTTCCAACATGGCAATCAGTTCCGGAATGGTGTAAATGCGCTCCTCATGCGTCTCCTGCGCTCGTGTCCATGCATCACCGCCCCGTTCAAAAATATCGAACTGATAGGCGCACAGACCGTCCTCTACCGCGGCCTGCCAGACGCAAAACACGTCCTCATCCTCGCACACATAGCTGTTACCATCGATGCGCGCAAACTTTTCCGGCGTATTGATGTCGAACACGAATAAACCCGTTTTGGGCTCCAGGAATAAGTGTACCCGGTCGAACGCCTTTTGCAGCACCGCCGGTTCCGTCACGTAATTAACGCTGTCCAGACAGCACAGGCATACATCCACCGTGCCGTACAAATCAAGCTGCTCCATGCGCTGATTGAGAAACAGCGGACGCGGTTCGCAGTCAAAGGTGTTCTGCATCGCCTGCATGAGCATTTCGGGGGATGCATCCACACCGATCATGTCGTATCCGCGCTGTGCCAGCAATCGCGTCAGACTGCCCGTGCCACAGGCCAGATCGAGAACGAGCTTCGGTTTTACACCCTCACGCGCAAACAACGCAACAAAAAAGTCCGCCCACTGCTCATAGCCTACATCATCTGTAAAGCGGTCATAGTATGCCGACAGAGTTTGATAACTATTCATCGTCTTCCTTTAGGCGGTCCAGCATTTTACGGTATCCGTCGGACCCATATACCAAGCATTTATTGACACGGCTGATAGTAGCCGTCGATGCACCGGTTTCCTGCACAATATCACTGTAAATACGGCCCTCGTCCAACATGCGAGCAACTTGAAAGCGCTGCACCATTGCACGAAGCTCAGCGATTGTACATAAATCCTCAAAAAAGTCATAACAATCTTCCACTGTCTTGAGCTTCAGGATTCCTCGAAACAAGATGTCCATATCCTCATCTTTGAGCTTTCGATTCAAGATATATCCCTCCTACTGCATATTGTGTTTCTGATTATTTGATTATAACACAGCGCTTTCATAATGTAAAGTATGAAAACCAACTTACAAACTGTTCTTTTCTTTTCCAACAAAAAACGAACCGCATCCGAAAAGGATGCGGTTCGAACGGTTTCCAACGCAGAAACTTCTTATGCCTTGCCGTTGCAGCCGAGCACATGGACCAGCTTGTGAGCAACCATGTCCTTGACAGCCTGACGAGCGGGCTTGAGGTACTGACGGGGATCGAAGTGATCCGGATGCTCGTCAAAGTACTCACGAATAGTAGCGGTAATAGCCAGACGGATATCCGAGTCAATGTTGATCTTGCAGACGGACAGCTTAGCAGCCTGACGCAGCTCTTCCTCCGGAATGCCGATTGCATCGGGCATCTTGCCGCCGTGCGCGTTGATGATGTCAACAAACTTCTGCGGAACAGAAGAAGAACCGTGCAGAACGATCGGGAAGCCCGGCAGACGCTTGGAGACTTCCTCCAGCACGTCAAAGCGCAGCGGAGGCGGAACCAGAATGCCCTGCTCGTTGCGGGTGCACTGCTCGGGGGTGAACTTGTAAGCGCCGTGGGAGGTACCGATGGCAATTGCCAGCGAGTCACAGCCGGTGCGCGAAACGAACTCTTCTACTTCTTCCGGACGGGTGTAGGAGGAGTCCTCAGCGGAAACCTTTACGTCGTCCTCAACGCCTGCCAGCGTGCCCAGCTCTGCCTCAACAACAACGCCGTGCGCATGTGCGTACTCAACAACCTTCTTGGTGATCTCAACGTTCTCGTCGAACGGCTTGCTGGAAGCGTCGATCATAACCGAAGTAAAACCGCCGTCAATGCAGGACTTGCAGGTCTCAAAGTCCGGGCCGTGGTCCAGATGCAGCGCGATCGGAACGTCCGGGCACTCCTGCACCGCAGCTTCCACCATTTTCACCAGATAGGTGTGGTTAGCGTAAGCGCGCGCACCCTTGGAAACCTGCAGCACAACCGGAGCCTTCTGCTCCTGGCAAGCCTCGGTGATGCCCTGTACGATTTCCATGTTGTTTACGTTGAAGGCACCGACAGCATAGCCGCCCGCATAGGCCTTCTTAAACATCTCGGTAGTAGTAACTAATGGCATAGTAAACTTCCTTTCCTACAAACAAATTAGCCTAAGCTGAATTCTTCCTTTATTTTATCAGTATGTTCGCATAAAATCAAGTGCATCAGAAAGATTGCGCCCATTTTTTGCTTTTCTGCCTAAAATGTGCGGCTGTATGCAAAAAATTTTGTTTTGCATTGATTTTGAAACAGTTTTATGTTACCCTTATATTGCAAGAAAATGCAGTGGGCAAACCCTGTGTTTTAAATTGTTAGGAGGTTTATCATTATGAGTGAACTGAAAGGCGCTTGCGTCATCGGCCAGTCGGGTGGCCCGACTTCGGTCATCAATTCTTCCGTGCTCGGCGCGTTGGAGACCGCGCTGGACAACCCGTCCATCACCCGTGTATTCGGCATGGCACACGGCATCAAGGGCCTGCTGAACGACGAGCTGTACGACATCGACAAGGAAGACCGCGAAGAGCTGGCTCTTCTGCGCTATACCCCGTCCTCTGCCCTCGGCTCCTGCCGTTATAAGCTGGCTGACCCGGATGTGGACGACACCGATTACAAGCGCATTCTTGAAATCTTCAAGAAGTACGACATCCGTTATTTCTTCTACAACGGCGGCAACGACTCCATGGATACCTGCAACAAGGTTTCCAAGTATATGATGAAGTCCGGCTACGAGTGCCGCGTTATGGGCATTCCGAAGACCATCGATAACGATCTGTTCGGTACCGACCATTGCCCGGGCTACGCTTCCGCTGCCAAGTATATTGCTACCTCCTGCATGGAAATCTATCAGGATGCGCGCGTTTACGATACCGGCATGGTTTGTGTCGTTGAAATCATGGGCCGTCATGCCGGCTGGCTGGCTGGTGCTGCTGGTCTGGCAACCGCGATGGGCGCAGGTCCGGATCTCATTTACCTCCCCGAGACCGACTTCGATATGCAGAAGTTCCTCGCAGATGTAAAGCGCATTTATGCAGAACAGGGCAACTGCTTGGTTGCTGTTTCTGAAGGCATCCACTATGCAGACGGCTCCTTCGTATCCGAGGCTAAGACTTCTGCAACCGACGGCTTTGGCCATGCACAGCTGGGCGGTCTGGCTGCTATGCTGGCTGACACCGTTAAGAACGAGCTGGGCTGCAAGGTCCGCGGCATCGAGCTTTCTCTGCTCCAGCGCTGCGCGGCGCACTGCGCTTCCAAGACCGACGTAGACGAGTCCTACATGTCCGGTAAGGCTGCTGTTGAGAACGCTGTTGCCGGCAAGACCGACTACATGCCGGGCTTCAAGTGCACTCGTGACGCGAACGGCTACAAGTGCGAGATCGAGCTGCTCCCGCTGTCCGAGGTTGCCAACACCGAGAAGAAGGTTCCGCGTGACTGGATCAACGAGGAAGGCAACGGCGTAACCGAGAAGTTCGTCGAATATGCTATGCCGCTGATCGCCGGCGAGAACGTAGGCCCGAAGGTGAACGGCCTGCCGCGCTTTGCCAAGCTCAAGAAGATCAAGGCGGAAGCGTAAGTTTCTCTTTTCATGAATAGCGCCTTGCGGCGCAGAATGATAAAACGGGCAAAGCCGCAAGGCTTTGCCCGTTTGCTTTTTCGAAAGGTGGGATAGAGATGAAAAAACAGCTTTCCACCCCCGTTCTGGCCGTGCTGGCCATCGCCGCATGGCTTACAGCAAGCGGCCTTGCCACTTGGCTTAACTTCGCATATGACGACGCCCTTGGTATCAATGGAGTCTATCTGTGGATCTGGGGCGCAGCGATGCTGCTGATTCCCTTGGTAGACGTCGAATATATTGAACGCAAACGGCCCGACCGTACACCGCGCTGGCAGGGCGTACTGCTGTTGTTGCTGTGCACTGCATTGGCCTATCTGCTGCTGGAGTACAGTAGCTGGTACAACATATGGTATCGGATTGACATCTGGTGGCTATGCCTGCTGGTGCTGATCGGCATGGCAATCTGGCTGTATCGGCTTCTGCCCTTCCGCCAACCAATGCAGCCGCGTCCTGCACGCAGCCGGATGCAGAACACTTTTATCCTACTGCTGATATTTTATGCGCCGCTTCTCGTAATACTACCGCTGTACCTGCTGGTCATGCATCCGATCTCTGTTGCACAAATCACACCGATTGGCGAAGCCGAAGGCGGCAGATTTATCGGTCGTATTACGGGC
This sequence comes from Agathobaculum sp. LCP25S3_E8, assembly GCF_052117165.1. Classification (NCBI taxonomy): domain Bacteria; kingdom Bacillati; phylum Bacillota; class Clostridia; order Eubacteriales; family Butyricicoccaceae; genus Agathobaculum; species Agathobaculum sp. LCP25S3_E8. Next base: position 16,103 of record NZ_JBQKJR010000036.1, on the reverse strand, counting down.
GACCGCTTAGAGAGCCCCCTCGGCATTTACTTTTTCGTGGATGATGATAGTGAGCGTTGGTATTATTATGATGTGCTGACCGGTGAGCCGGTTGCTTATGAGTGATGAGCTACATTTCAATTGAGGCTTTTAAAAAGCCTCAATTTTTTGCAGTAATTTTGCCCTCTTGTGCGTCAAATGATCAAAAGGATGTGAAGTCGCTGTGGAATCGACCGAAAACAAGGCTCCCTCGTATCTGCAGGACGAGGACGGCTTTGCACGCCTGCTCGATGACTGGGGCGACCGCTTGCTGCGTCTGTGCACGCTCTACCTCAAGGATGCGCATCTGGCCGAGGACGCGGTGCAAGAAACCCTGATTAAAGCATGGCGCAATGCGGACAAATTTCGCGGCGAAGGCAGCGAGCTGACCTGGATCACCCGCATTGCGATCAACGTGTGCAAAAGCTATCTGCGTTCCCCGTGGAAACGCCGCCACGCCCCTGCCGAAGAATTGGATGCGCTCTTTGCCTCCACGGATGACCCGCAGGTGGATGACACGCTGCCGCGCGCAATTCTGGCACTGTCACGTCCTTACCGAGAAGTCATCATCTTGTACTATTATCAAGAACTTAAAGCGCGCGAAATTGCAGACGTTTTGCATGTGGATGTCTCGACTGTCACCGCTCGCCTATCCCGCGCCCGCAAAATGCTGCGCGAAGCCTTGAAAGGATGGTACTACGATGAATAAACGCAATATGAGGAGGGATTTGGATATGATGATGCCAAATATTACACTCTCGCCCGAACGGCGCGCAGCAATTCTCCAACAGCTTCATTCTCGCCGTACTAAGCCGCGCTGGACGGCTGGAAGAATTGCTTTAGCAGCGATACTCGCTGCGCTGCTTACCTTTTCTGCATTCGCCGCCGCTATTCCGGCTATCCGAGCCGCGCTGCAAAATGCGCTTGGCAGTTTTTCTGAGCAAAGCCAGCCTATTACCGGCATTGCTGTCGAGGACAACGGCATTGAAGTGCGGCCGGTGGCCGCGCTGGCAAGCAGCAATCTCGTGCGCGTGTGGGTCGAGGTACAGGACAAAACCGGCGACCGGCTCAGCGACGATATGCTAATTAACGGCTGGATCGACCATGAACAGGATAAAGACACGCCGGCCATCAACGGATGGAGAGGCGGCGAGCGAGTAGTATACTATGACGAAAATAGCCGCACCGCACTCATCGAGATCGACAGCATAGGCCGTCCGGTCACAGACGGCGCCGAGATCGACGTGTCTTTCAGCAGTTTCCAGCCTTCTGCACGCGCAGCGGAAACGGTCGATTTCCCACGCGAGATGCTGTCCGTTACCGGACTGAAAAACATGACGCCGGACATGGGCGTGCCGCTCTTTGCAGAGCACATTCCGTTAATTCCTGAACAGACACCCTGCGAACTGGAAGGCAGTAACCGCGTCCGCCTGTCCTCGGTCGGCTTTGGCGAGGACGGCAAGTTGCATATTCAAGTCGCATTTCTGGGAGAAGCCAATCATTCCGGCAGCACAATACATAGCCGCGCTACCGACGAACGTAATCCAGAACAGCATTTGGGTGGCGGGAGATACTTTCAGTACAACGACCAATGGTATTTTGACGAAGTATTCGACATCACCCCGGAAGATCTCCCCTATTTGACCTTTGGCGACTTGCAAGGCACTTATCAGCTGCACTCCCCCGTCGAAGGCATCTGGTCATGCACCATCACAGTAGAGACGGCCGATGAGGTTGTCTATCACCCGAATGTACAGGTTGGCGGTGCGCTGGTCGAAGAAATCCGCGTCTCTGAAATTGGAATATCTGCGCGTTCTTCCAGCAAGGGCACCAGGCTTGGCTATCGCCCCACCTACGCTATAACCAAAGACGGCGAAAAGCTGTACCTCACCAACAATTGCATCGACGGTGGCTGGGGTACCGTACTGGATGACAACGGCGATCCTTTACCGGACGGTATGGGCTACGCACACGACCAATGGGAATTTGATGAACCGCTTGATCCGTCCGATATCGTCTTGCTGAACTTCGACGGCGTGGACGTTCCCCTGCAATAACTTAAAAATCCTCTCCATTTTGGAGAGGATTTTTCATGTCGTCTTGCAGGAACATTTGTTCGGTGATATAATACAGATATCATACGAAGGAGGTGCGCGGCATGGAACAACAAACCCTATTTGGCGGAGATGATAGCCGTCCACTCGCAGCGCGGCTGCGCCCACGCGACCTATCCGAGTTTGTCGGGCAGTCCCATCTGCTGGGAGAAGGCAAGGTGCTGCGCCGGCTGATCGAAAGCGACCGCGTCAGCTCCATGATCTTCTGGGGACCGCCCGGTGTTGGCAAAACCACGCTGGCACGCATCATCGCAAACCGCACCAAGGCAACGTTTATCGACTTTTCCGCTGTCACCAGCGGCATCAAGGAAATCCGGCAGGTCATGCAGCAGGCCGAGGACAACCGTCGCTTCGGTGAACGGACCATCGTGTTTGTGGACGAGATTCACCGTTTTAACAAGGCACAGCAGGACGCTTTCCTCCCCTTCGTTGAAAAGGGCAGCATTATCCTAATCGGCGCCACGACCGAAAACCCGTCGTTTGAGGTCAACGGCGCACTTTTGTCGCGCTGTAAAGTATTTGTGCTGCAAGCGCTTACAACGGATGACCTTACTTCCCTGCTCTCCCGCGCGCTGACCGACCCACGCGGCTTTGGCGCGCAGAAAATCCAAATCGAGCCAGACATGCTGGAAGCAATCGCAAACTTTGCCAATGGCGACGCGCGCGCCGCGCTATCCACGCTCGAAATGCTTGTGCTCAACAGCGATACAGACGGAAAGACTGTCACCGTCACGCGGGAGACTCTTGAACAATGCATCTCCAAAAAGTCTCTGTTATATGACAAGACCGGCGAAGAACACTATAACCTCATTTCTGCGCTGCACAAGTCCATGCGCAATTCCGATCCTGACGCAGCGGTCTACTGGCTGGCACGTATGCTGGAGGCCGGTGAAGACCCGCTCTATGTTGCGCGGCGCGTGATCCGCTTCGCCAGCGAAGATGTCGGCATGGCCGACTCGCGTGCGTTGGAAATTGCAGTTGCAGCCTATCAGGCATGTCACTTTATCGGAATGCCAGAGTGCAGCGTTCATCTGACACATGCTGTGGTTTACCTGTCGCTTGCACCAAAATCCAACGCGCTGTATATCGCATATGAAAGCGCAAAAAAAGATGCTTTAACGCAGCTCTCCGAACCGGTACCGCTCGTGATTCGCAACGCTCCCACCAGACTGATGAAGGAGCTGGATTACGGCAAGGGCTATCAATACGCGCACGATACCGCCGACAAACTGACTAATATGCAATGTCTGCCGGATTCGCTGGAAGGCCGCGAATACTACCATCCGACCGAACAGGGTTCGGAAAGTAAATACAAGACACGCCTTGCGCAAATCAAGGCATGGAAACAACAGCACCGTAAACTATAGCCGCACAAAACAAAGGCACGGCAAATTGCCGTGCTTTTGTTTGTATTATGCTATCTGAAGATTTATCGAATCAAAAATGCATCCGGCAGATAACGCCCTTCCGGGTTTTTCGATAAGGTGGTCGGACTGGTTACTTCTCGGCCTTGATACACCATCACGGACGACGAACCGCCGTCCAGCATGGACGCCTGATAGGCATGATAGGATTCCATGATACCAGCGCACCGCTCAATGGAAATACCGAAAGAATGGAACTGACGTCCATCCACCACCAGCATAATAACCGTTCCGTCCTCTGCCTGACCGATGGCGGTACGTGGCTGCTGCTCATTAAGACCTGTCCCTGCCACTAGGTTCTCTCCGTTGATAATCAACGCCGGATGAAATTCCACCGCATCACGCAGATTGGATGTATCGGTGAACGCACCGATCTGCAGATGATCCTCTTTATCAAAGCCAATAATCTTCCAGGTATCGCCAACAGCATTCTGTAGTTTTTCTCCTTGGCTTTTTAAGAAACCATACGGCAAGCCACCCGTTCCATTGCCTTCATAATCCGCAAAACCAGACGCATTGATACCCAAAATGGCATTATAATTCCGCACCATGTCAGAAACATAAGAGCCATAGGAAAACAACCCTTCACATGTTCCGACAAATACATTTTCCGGTTTTTTGCAAAGCGCAACCTTGCCGGCATATTCCATACCGAGCGAGTCTTCACCAACAATCTCCGCAATCAGGATGCCATGCTCCGCATTGATCGCTAAAACCGTATCCCCTTGTTTGGTGACTATGCCGGTGTTGTAATTCTTTTGCGTGGCATCGCCAATAAGGTCAATATTGATATGGTCATATCCGTCGGCTATGTACTCCGGATTGTCCCGGAGGAACCCTTCAAAGCTGTCTTCGTCCAACTCGGAAAAAGTTTGATAAAATTGCTCTTTTGGCGTAGACGCCTTTGTATCTTTATCGTCCACATTGCCCCATGCGCTCGTGATACCTTCTTGCTTCTGGTTGAGCAAATAACGCTTCGCCATTACTTCTTCGATGATATCGCCCGGGATAAACCAAGTGGCCAGCCATTGGTGTGTCATTGTTCCCATTGCAGTTTCAATATACCACTCTCTCCACCGGCTGATAAACGCATTTGGCGTATAAAGCAGGAAGGGGTAAACCACTGTCACGCATATCAGAAAAAAACAGGTTAGCCCAAGGGCAAAGCGGTGTCGTGCGCCGTTCATCGTTGTTTACTCCTTTTCCTGCTCATTTTTCTATCTAAGAGGGGACTCTTCCAGCCGGTTATCTCGCGCTGCGCCGTCTCCGACGAGCAGCATTTTTTGTATTTTTCATAACCGGCTCTACCGGAGCGGATGCTTTTTGTGCACGCGCCGCCAACGCATCCTCCACCTTTTTCCGAATACGCGCCGCCGCTTCTTCGCTCAGGGCATAGGCACGCGACGGCGTATGCGCATCCACGCGAGGTTCATTTTTCTCAAAACGCGCATAGGGATCATTGCGGCGCCCCCTCGAACGAGACGAAGCCGTTTTTCTTGCGCGAGGTGCAGCCGCCTTTGCACGCTGTTCATTTTGCGCTTCTGCCGCCTTCTCCTTGCGGGAGGGACGCTTTGCGGCAGCATTTTTGCGTGCCTTTTGCTTGGCTGCCTTTTCCCTTGCCACATCCGCGGCAACCTCCTCCGCGGAAGCCTTCTCCGAAACCGCCTTGCGTCGTGTACGCACATTGGTCGTTTTGCGCTGACCGGATTCCCGTCCTGCCCGTTCGTTTTCTTTCTCCACGTGCGGAATTTCTCCTGCAAGCGGAATGCGTTTGCCAATCAGCTTCTCAATATCCGCCAGATATGGACACTCGGACTGGTCACAGAATGAAATCGCCGTTCCCTCCTGCCCCGCACGTCCCGTACGGCCAATGCGATGGACATAGGTTTCCGGAATATTGGGCAGATCAAAGTTGATGACCAGCGGCAGTTCACTGATATCAATACCGCGCGCAGCAATATCGGTCGCGACGAGTACAGCGATTTTGCACGCCTTAAAATCCTCCAGCGCACGCTGACGCTGATTCTGGCTCTTATCGCCATGAATGGCTTTTGCCGCAATCCCCGCGCGGTTCAAATCGCGTGCAACGCGGTCTGCACCGTGCTTAGTACGCGTAAAGACCAGCGTCTGGTGTACGTTGCTTTGACGAATCGTATCGATTAACAGTTCCCTTTTTTCCGCTTTCTCCACCAAGAAAACCTTTTGTTCGATTTTTTCTACCGGCTTGGCGGACGGCGTAATGGAAATGCGGGCAGGATTGGTGAGCAAGCTGTCTGCCAGTGCAGCAATTTCCTTCGGAATGGTTGCGGAAAACAGCAGCGTCTGCCGCTTAGACGGCAGATATTTGATGATACGCTTGACATCCGGGAAAAAGCCCATGTCCAGCATGCGATCAGCCTCATCCAACACAAAGCATTCTACTTTATCTAGTTTTACAACACCTTGCCCCATCAAATCCCACAACCGGCCGGGGGTTGCAATCAAAATCTCCGCACCGCGCGCAATAGCCTCCACCTGCGGTACCTGCGACACACCGCCAAAGATGACCGCTGCGGTGCACGGCGTATACCGCGCATACTGGCATACATTTTCATAAATCTGCAGCGCCAGTTCCCGCGTCGGCGTTAGAATCAGCGCGCGAATCGTACCGGCTTTCCCCCTTGAACCGGCAAGACGCTGAATAATCGGAACCGAGAACGCGCAGGTTTTGCCGGTACCGGTCTGTGCACAACCCATCAGGTCATGTCCCTCCAAAACCGGCGGAATCGCCTTTTGCTGAATGGGCGTCGGTTCGTCATACCCGGCTTCACGCAGTGCTTTGAGTATATTTCTTTCAATTTTAAGTTCGCTAAATTTCATATCCTTCGATCGTTTCCTTTTCAAAACTGGTGTATTTGGGGCAAATCTTTCTTGCCCGATTGCATGATAATGTGTTATACTGTTCTGTAGTTGTCTGTGTTTAACTGTTATTTGCTATGAGGTGAAATTATTGCTCGATATCGTATCTCACGTTTTGCCGGAAGCGTTTTTCGATGTTCTCAAGACAGTACCGCTCTTGCTTGTGGTATATGCTCTTCTCTATTATATCGAAAACCGGCTGACCAATACACCGGCTCTACTCTCACGGGCCGCACAGTTTGGCCCAGTGGTCGGTGCGCTGGCTGGAACCATTCCGCAATGCGGTTTTTCCGCTGCGGCTGCTGCACTATTCTCTGCCGGATACCTCGCGCCCGCCACATTGGTTGCCGTCTTTTTGGCCACTTCGGATGAGGCAGTCCCCGTTATGCTCGCCGGCGGCGCCAGTGTGCCGCAGGTTGTATCTCTGCTGGTTGTCAAGTTTGCCATCGCCGTCATCGGCGGCTACATCTTGCGCTATACCGTATTCCGCCGTCATCGTCCGAACAGTGACGAAGAATTGGAAATTGAAATGTCATCCTGTGATTGTAGTGCAGGTTCCCCGGTTTGGAGTGTCATTTGGCACACTCTGAAAACTGCATTTTTCCTGTTTGCCGTACTTCTTGTTTTAAATCTGGTCGTGCATCTCATCGGCGAAGAAGTACTTGCATCCCTTCTTCTATCCGACAGCATCTTCCAGCCGCTCCTGTGCGCTATCCTCGGCCTGATTCCCAGCTGCGCTATGAGCGTGCTGCTGTCCGAGCTGTTTGTTGGCGGCACCATCAGCTTCGGCGCTCTGATAGCAGGGCTTTCCACCGGCGCAGGCTTTGGTTACATCGTGCTGTTTGAGGAAAAAGAGGGCCGGCATCGCGCGATGCCCGTAATCGCAGCCACGTTCGCCGTTGCTGTCATTGGCGGCACGCTGGTGCAGGTTTTCTTTGGCTAAGACAAATTCATATCGAACGGTCTTTCCTTACGGAAAGGCCGTTTTTTATCCCAACTCATGCAGCAGTTCCAGCGCACTATGCGCCCATGCCATATCGATCTTGGTAAAATCGCCGCCGGGCGTATACAAATAGGTTTCTACGTCTTCCCGCAGACGCTGATAAACCGCACCCGGCATGGCAGCATACTGCTCTGCTCCATCGGACAACACAGCGACGAATCGGAAGTCTCCGGTACGCTCGTCCAATTCATGGAACAACAGCTCCACAACATCCAAGTCATGATTGAGCTGCGTAAACAACAACAGCTTCATGATTTCTACCGCGCGGTCATCCAGGCCCCGCTCCAGAATGTTGATTTTCTCGCGGAAGGCGTTAAGACTGTCCACGATGCGCAGCGTATAGCCGGCCAGCGGGTCGAACTGCGCCTTGGGCGCTTCGCCCTCCTCCGGCCACAGCCAGACCATGAACTGATTGGCCATGTCATGATACAGACACGGGTGAACGACAAGCGCCGTCTCACCGCAATTGGGGCATTTGACACGGAAACAGGACAGATCCTGCACCTGCGCCCGCAATTCAGGATTGCGGTCAATATTGATATGATCGTGCACCTTATAGTCGGTTTCCGTCTGACAGTGCGGACAAGTGATAATCATGATTCCGGTTTGCCTCCTAGGTATATGCCCAATTTAATTTATTATACCACAGTTTTCTGCGATGAAGCAAGCAATGCAGCCTATCCTGTTTCTTAATTATTATAAAGAAAACGCATGGTGAATAGCCATGCGTTTTCACAAAACGATAACCTTATGCCGCAGCGCCGCAGATCAGCGGATCGCGCATTGCCAATCGCACAATCCAGATGCACGCCCAGAGTGCCATCACACTCCACAGCAGAATACTTTCTCGCTTCTTCGTACCAAGCAGCGGCTTATTCCGAAACAGAATCAAAAGCACAATGGGTGGCAATATATAAATCATCGGATTATAGCGAAAGGCCATCCAAAAATCCAGCCGCAGCAGTGCGAAGGCTGCCCGCGACAAACCGCAACCCGGACAGGGTATTCCGGTAAAATGTTGTACTGGACATCCCCATCCTAACAAGGAGGAAGATATAAAAGCCGCCGCGACCATCGCCAGCAGTACCAGCAGGCCATATATCCCTTTTTTCATTTGACCCTTAGCCCTGATAGGTTTCGCGGAACTCAAGGAATTCATCATACGTGCATTCCTTATCCAATACACCCTTATCGCGGATTTCAATGATACGCGTTGCAATCGTCTGTACAAACTCATGGTCATGCGAAGCGAACAGCACCGTTCCCTTGAAATCACGCACGCCATTGTTGACTGCCGTAATGGATTCCAGATCCAGATGATTGGTCGGCTGATCAATCACCAGCACATTAGAACCAAACAGCATCATGCGCGCGAGCATCAGACGCACCTTTTCACCGCCCGAAAGCACGCGCACCGGCTTATACACATCGTCGCCCGAAAACAGCATGCGACCCAAAAAGCCGCGCAGCGTGGATTCCAGCGTGTCTGTACGCGAATACGGTGCAATCCAATCCAGCATATTTTCCGTATGGCCCTCAAAGAACTCGTTGTTGTCCTTCGGGAAATAGCTCTGCGAGGTGGTTACACCCCACTTGAAGCTGCCTTCGTCCGGTTTCAGCTCACCCATCAAAATCTGGAACAGCGTGGTCATCGCCAATTCGTTATCCGAAATGAATGCAATCTTATCTCCACGGCGCACAATAAAGGATACGTTGTCCAGAATCTTTTCCCCGTCAATCGTCTTGGAAATACCGCGTACCTCCAGAATATCCTTGCCTGCCTCGCGGTCAGCCGCAAACGACACCCACGGATAGCGACGCGAGGAAGCGGGCAGCTCCTCAACCGTCAGCTTATCGATCAGCTTGCGGCGGCTGGTTGCCTGACGGGATTTGGACTTGTTGGCTGCAAAACGCTGAATAAAGTTCTGCAGTTCCTTAATTTTCTCCTCATTCTTGCGGTTCTGATCCTTGATCATGCGCTGAATAAGCTGCGAGGACTCATACCAGAACTCATAGTTACCAACATACAGCTTGATTTTGCCGTAGTCGATATCGACAATATGCGTACAAACGTTATTGAGGAAGTGACGGTCATGCGAAACAACCAGAACCGTGCCCTCAAAATCCGCAAGGAAGTCCTCCAGCCAACGCACAGCCTGAATATCCAGATGGTTGGTCGGCTCGTCAAGCAGCAGAATATCCGGCTTGCCGAACAACGCGCGCGCGAGCAGAACCTTTACCTTTTCCACGTCGCCCAGATACTGCATCTCGGTATAGAAAATCGCATCTGCATCCAGACCCAGACCGTTGAGCAGCTGACCGGCTTCGGTCTCCGCTTCCCAACCGCCCATCTCGGCAAATTCGGCCTCAAGCTCTGCCGCTTTATTGCCATCCTCCTCGGTGAAGGGGTCCTTCATATAAAGCGCATCCTTCTCCTGCATGACCTCCAGCAGGCGCGGATTGCCGCCGAGCACAGTATTGAGTACGGTCTCCTCGTTGAATGCAAAGTGGTCCTGCTTCAAAACGCTCATGCGCGTCTTGGGCGCAATGGACACCGTACCGGTAGACGGGTCGAGATCGCCCGACAGAATCCGCAAAAATGTGGATTTTCCTGCGCCGTTGGCACCGATAACGCCATAGCAGTTTCCTTCCGTAAACTTCAGATTGACATCCTTAAACAGCGGCTCCCCGCTGAAATTCAAGCTCAGATCGCTGATCGTAATCATATTCGTATCCGTCTCCTGTTTATCATTTTTAATCTGTAACAGTATAACATAGAAAACCTGCTTTTCACAGTTTTTTTACACATCAATTCGTATTTTTGGTGATGTTGTCTTGAAACCTGACCGCACAAGGGCTATACTATATTTATTCTAATCAAGGAGGTTTTTTCCATGTCCAATCTGATGCAGACTATTAAATCCCGCCGCTCCACGCGCGCGTTTGAATCCAAGCTCCCTCCCAAAGACCAGATCATGCAGCTGGTTGAGGCCGCTGAATGGGCACCTTCCGGTATGGGCAAGTATCTTTGACACTTCACAGTGGTATACAGCGCAGAAAAATCCCTGACGCTGGCCCGTGCAGTCGCTGAAGCGGACAACCGTGGTCCAGAGTATAATTTTTACGGTGCTCCGGTCAATATTATTATCTCCTACAAACGCGATGAACATCACGCTTTTGTCGATGGTGCCGCCGCAATGGAAAACCTGCTGCTCATGGCAACAGAACTCGGGCTCGGCTCGTGCTGGATCAACCAAATTCGTGAGTGCTGTGACGACCCGAAGGTGCGCGCCCTGTTGACCGAATATGGTGTACCCGAGGATCATATCGTCATCTGTTCGGCTGCAATCGGCTATATCGCCAAGGAAACACCCGCAAAACCCCGCAAGGAGGGTATTGTTTCCTTCGTGGAATAAAGGAGGCGGAAAAGCATGGATGCACAGATTGCCAAGCTGAAAGAATGGGTGGACGCCAGTGATAACATTGTGTTTTTCGGTGGCGCAGGCGTTTCTACGGAAAGCGGTATACCGGACTTTCGCTCGGTAGACGGCCTATATAATCAGCAATACGAGTATCCGCCGGAAACCATTTTAAGCCACACTTTTTTTATGGCAGAACCGGAAGAATTTTTCCGTTTTTATCGCGCCAAAATGCTTGCATTGGATGCAGAACCGAATGCCGCGCACTTGAAACTTGCCGAGTGGGAGCGCATGGGCAAATGCCGCGCGGTCGTCACACAAAACATTGACGGTCTGCATCAGAAAGCAGGCTCCAAAGAGGTCTTGGAACTGCATGGCTCTGTTCTGCGCAACTACTGCATGCGCTGCCACAAGCCGTACGACGTACGTGACATTGCTGCCGGCACTGGCGTTCCCAAGTGCGAATGCGGCGGCATCATCAAACCAGATGTTGTGCTGTATGAGGAAAGCCTGGACAGCTATACTATCAACAAGAGTGTAGAATACATCCGCAATGCAGACATTCTCATCATCGGCGGCACTTCTCTTGCGGTCTATCCGGCCGCCGGTTTGATTGACTACTACCGCGGCAACAAGCTGGTTCTGGTCAACAAGTCCGAAACTCCTGCTGACCGCCGTGCGGATTTGGTGATTCACGCACCAATCGGCCAGGTGTTTTCCCAATTGTAATGTATTTTCATCATAAAAATCGATTTGTCCGCATGTTTTCTCCCCTTTTCGGCCATACTATGGAAAACCGGAAAGGGGAGTTTTTATGTTTCTTGATAAACTTGCATTGATTCTTGCCATTATTGGCGGTCTGAACTGGGGCAGTATCGGCTTATTCGGGTTTGATTTGGTCGGTTTTCTGTTCGGCGGACAGGCCAGTGCAATGAGCCGCATCATTTTTTCCCTTGTGGGATTGGCTGCGCTGTGGTGCATTTCCCTGCTCTTCCGCGGCAATAACGATAACGAGGATCGTCACACTTCCTAAAAGAAAAACCGCTGCACATGCAGCGGTTTTTCTACATAGTTGCCTTAAAATGCGATTTTCTCTGCAATATAGGCAGCTACATCTTCAATCTTGATGCGCTCCTGCTCCATGGTATCGCGGTCACGAACGGTTACGCAGCCATCCTGCTCGGTTTCAAAGTCCACCGTGACGCAGTACGGCGTACCGATTTCGTCCTCGCGGCGATAACGCTTGCCAATCGAACCGGCATCGTCGAAGTCCACCGAGAACTGCTTGGAAAGCTCCTGCCAAATCGGCATCGCCTTTTCGGACAGCTTCTTGGACAGCGGCAGCACCGCAGCCTTAAACGGTGCAAGCGCCGGATGCAGGCGCAGCACAGTGCGTACATCATCCTTGCCGTTCTTGTCCTGACCAACGACTTCCTCGTCATATGCGTCGCACAGGAACGCAAGCGCTACGCGGTCGGCGCCGAGCGACGGCTCGATAACATACGGAATATACTTCTCGTTTGCCTCCTGATCAAAATATTCCATCGAAACACCGGAAGTGTTCTGATGCTGTGTCAGGTCGAAGTCGGTGCGGTCGGCGATGCCCCACAGCTCACCCCAGCCGAACGGGAACAGGAACTCAATATCGGTAGTCGCATTCGAATAGTGGCTCAATTCTTCCGGGTCATGGTCGCGCAGACGCAGGTTCTCATCCCTCATGCCAAGCGACAGCAGCCAGTTGTGGCAGTAGTCCTTCCAATACTTGAACCACTCCAGATCGGTGCCGGGCTTGCAGAAAAACTCCAGCTCCATCTGCTCAAACTCACGAGTACGGAACGTGAAGTTACCGGGCGTAATCTCATTGCGGAAAGACTTACCCACCTGCCCTACGCCGAAGGGAATCTTTTTACGGGTGGTGCGCTGAATATTCTGGAAGTTGACAAAGATACCCTGTGCGGTTTCAGGGCGCAGATATATCTCATTCTTTGCATTTTCGGTAACACCCTGATAGGTCTTAAACATCAGATTGAACTGACGGATATCCGTAAAGTTATGTCCGCCGCAATTCGGGCAGGCAATCTGATGCTCGTCAATATAGGCCTTCATCTGCTCATTGGTCCAACCTGCCGGATTTTCACCGGTCGCCTCTTCAATCAGCTGATCAGCACGATGACGGGTCTTGCAGTCCTTGCAGTCCATCAGCGGATCGGAAAAACCGCCGACGTGGCCGGATGCTACCCATGTGGTCGGGTTCATCAGAATGGCAGAGTCCAAACCGACATTATAGGGGCTTTCCTGCACAAATTTCTTGCGCCACGCCGCCTTGACATTGTTCTTGAATTCAACGCCAAGCGGACCATAATCCCACGTGTTGGCAAGGCCACCGTAAATCTCCGAGCCGGAATACACGAAGCCACGGCCCTTGCACAGGGCGACGATTTTTTCCATTGTCTTTTCGCTGTTTTTCATTTTCATTCTCCTTTTGGCGCATCTGGCTGATGCACGCTTTTTTTCATCAAGCCAAAAAAATGCTTGACACGAGTTTATTCTACATGTATAATATTTACTTGTCAAGAGCAGTTAAAAAATGCTTAAAAAAATAAATTATGGGCCTGTAGCTCAGTTGGGAGAGCGTTCGGTTCGCATCCGAGAGGTCGAGAGTTCGAATCTCTTCAGGTCCACCAAAAATAGACTTGCACTTTGCAAGTCTATTTTTATGTTTTTACATACATGACCAGATCTCCATTATCTATTCCCCATATATGCTGCACATGGTGTTTTAAAAAATGCATTTCTGATAACTGTAAAATAAGTCTATATTGTGTGGCTCTGAAGCCATTTTATTAAAATTTTCTTAATGTGAGCAGTTTTGGAATATCCGGCGATCTGATGAATGCGAAGCGGCCGAGACAATAATCATGTCTCGACCGCTTTTTGTATTGCAGTATGGGTATTCTCATGATCCGCCGGCTTCACTGAGCGGAATGGATTTACCCCAACAACTTCGTTTCCAGATCGGAGAGCATCACATCCAGCGCAGTGATGCCACCCTCCGCTGTGTACCACACTGCTGGATGGTCCAGATAGATCACATTCCCATTTTGGTATGCTTCAGTACCCATTATCAGTTCATTTTCCATAATTTCCTGAGCCAGTTTAGCACCGTCAGTGCCGATAGCCGCATCCCGGTCCATTACAAAGATGTATTCAGGCGCTTTCGAAACAACAAACTCAAAAGAAGCCTCGTTACCGTGAGTAGACGTATCAATATTGGCATCCACACCAACATTCTGAAAACCTGTTTCCACGCCAATGATAGAGCAGCGCCCATCGTTACCCAGCACATTGAAACTGCCGCTGGTACACATACCTATGATAGCAGTCTTGCCGTCGGAGACCTCCTGCAGCGCGGTAATTCGTCCCTCAAATCCCGCCATCAGTTCATCCACCTTTTCCTCCAGACCAAACATGGAAGCGATTGTAGTGGCATTTTGTCGAACACTCTCCACAACGCCAAGTTCCGTGTTAGTAGCCAAATAAACCACTGGAGCAATTTCGCTGAGGGCATCATACGAGGAACTTAGGCGGCCACCGATAAAAATAACATCCGGGTCACAAGCCATAGTGGCCTCCAAATCAGCCTCCTTGATAGTACCCAGATTGACAATGTTGTCATCAGACACATACTCCTGCAAATAGTCAACATAGGAACCCTTCGAGACCCCAACCACGCGATGGCCCTGCTCCAGTTTGTCCAAAATATCCAAGGCAGCCAGATCCATAACCGCAATGCGCTGTGGGTTATACGGAACCTCCAGTTCAACAAGCTGGGACGCCCCATTCCGAGTGGTGATGGTTACGGACTCCAGCGTGTCACCCATACTCTGACCGCTGCCATCAGAAGAACTATCGTTGTCCTGGACGGAACAAGCCGTCAGGCTCAAGGCCATTACTCCTGCAAGCGCAAAAGAAAGCATCCTTTTCATTTTCATTGTGTTTGACTCCTTTTTATAAAAGTACTGAAAAATAGGGACTTAATAGTAGATGGACAAAGGTTTTCCTGCAATATTCAGAATTTCAAAGTCCACTTGATAAATCCGGGAGAGGTTCTCTTTGGTCATCACCTCCTCCACCGTGCCGAACTTTGCAATTTTCCCGTCCTTGAAAGCGCAGATATAATCAGAATAAAATGCCGCATAGTTAATCTCATGCAGCACCAGAATCACGGTTTTGCCCAGCTCGTCGCAGAGACGACGAGCAATTTTCATCATGTTGGTTGCATGGTAGATGTCCAGATTATTGGTAGGCTCATCCAAAAGCACATATTCCGTGTCTTGGGCAATCACCATAGCTATGAGAGCGCGCTGCCGCTGACCACCGGACATTTCATCTATAAAGCGATGCTGAAATTCTTCCAGCTCCATATATTCAATTGCTCTATCAATTATCGAAACATCCTCGGGAGTAATGCGATTTCCCGAATACGGGAAGCGCCCGAACGTCACTAACTCCCGCACCGTCAGCTTCATTTGAATATTGTTGCTCTGCGTCAAAATCGCCAAACGTTTGGAGAGTTCTTTGCTTTTCCATTTACTGATATCCTTGCCCTCAAAATGCACAAGACCGCTATCCTGTGCAATCAGACGGGAAATCATACCCATTACCGTTGATTTTCCTGCGCCATTAGGCCCAATCAAGGAAATCACTTTTCCTTTTGGAATGGAAAATGTTACACCGTCCACAACGGTTTTTCCGTCATACTGCTTTGTCAGTTCTTTTATTTGCATCGTTATACCTTCTTTCTCGTCAGGAGCAGGTAAAGGAAATAAACCCCTCCACCTACCGTAATAAAAACGCTCACTGGGATGGAATATGTATAGACACGCTCCACGATGAGTTGTCCGCCAACCAGAACTATCATACCGAACAAGGCGGAACCCAGTACCAGCTGAGTATGTCGAAAGGTCTTAAGCAGTTGACGGGAAAGATTGGCAATGATAAGTCCTAAAAAAGAGATAGGACCCACCATGGCGGTAGCCACTGCGATACATAGTGTCACACCCAGCAACAATCGTCTGATGCAGTGGTCATAATCTACGCCAAGATTGATTGCCTGTTTGGAGTGATACAATAAAACCGCACACCCAAGGTGGTATAATGAAGAACAGAAAGGGTGTTGAAGATGGGACAGAAATACAGTGCAGAATACAAGGCAGACGTGCTGAAA
>NZ_JBQKJR010000035.1:0-36102 GCF_052117165.1 Agathobaculum sp. LCP25S3_E8 | reverse complement strand
GGCGCTGGCTATCGGCACCATCACGCCGACCGGCGGCTCCATCGCGTGGGACGTTGCCGCCGACACCGCTGTGACAGCCAACACCGCCTACAACTGGACTTATACCCCCACTGACGGGGACAACTACAACAATCTGACCGGCAGCATTAAGCCCTATGTGGTGTCCTCTTCCAGCGGCGGCTCTACTCCCACCTATCCTCCCACGGTGACCCAGCCCGAAAACGGCAGCGTGACCGTCAGCCCCAAGTCTCCCAAGAAGGGCGACACCGTCACCATCACGCCCAAGCCCGATGCCGGCTATACGGTGGAGCAGATCCTTGTCACAGACAAGAACGGCAATGCTGTGAAAGTCACCAACAACGGCGACGGCACCTACAGCTTCACCCAGCCCGCAGACAAGGTGAATGTCGAGGTCATCTTCATGGAAGACAACACCATGTTGAACTTCTTCGTGGATGTGCCCGCCAATGCTTACTACTACGACGCGGTGCTGTGGGCCGCCGAGAACGGCATCACCGGCGGCGTGGATGATACCCACTTTGCACCCAACGCCCCCTGCACCCGGGCCCAGATTGTCACCTTCCTGTGGCGCGCGGTGGGAAGTCCTGTGGTGAACTATGCCATGGACTTCTCCGATGTTCCCGCTGACGCCTACTATGCCGAGGCTGTCCGCTGGGCTGTCAGCCAGGGCATCACCAAAGGCACCGGCGACACCACCTTCGGTCCCAACGCCACCTGCACCCGCGCTCAGGCCATGACCTTCATCTACCGCAGTGAGCAGGCCCAGGGCGGCGGCATGCAGGGCGCATGGATGTTCCTGAATCCCTTCTCCGATGTGGACCTAGAGAACTACTACGGCGAGGCGGTCATGTGGGCGGTGGCCAATGGTGTCACCAGCGGCACCACTGACACCACCTTCAGCCCCAACGCGGATTGCACCCGCGCCCAGATCGTGACCTTCCTGTATCGCTTCTTTGTGAAGTAAGCAGCATCTGAAACCGAATGGCGCACTTCTATACAGGGTAAACCCTGTATGTGCGCTCTGCGAGGCGAACAGCCCGGACACTCGAATGTCCGGGCTGTTTTGCGTCACTGCGTTCCGTACAAGGGGCTGCACCCCTTGCGATGCCTGCGGCATCTATCCCAGCGCACTTTGCAGCAGGAACAATCTGCTGACGCAGACAGTCCCCGCCGCAAAGTCTGAAAATCCCATACCGTCAGTCAGACCGTCTACTGAAATTGTAGGCGGTCTTTTTATATCACTACATCTAAATCAAGGAGGACTAATCATGCCGAAACAAAAGACCATCCCCGAGCTGAAAGCCGAGATCGCTGACAATGAGCGCCAGCTTACCCAGCTCCGGCACAAACAGCAGCAGCTTGAAAATCGCCGCAGCTACTACGAGAAAGGCGACCGCCGGAAACGGGCACACAAGCTCATTACCCGTGGAGCCGCTGTGGAGAGCGTGGCTCCGCTTGTTAAGGTTTTGAGCGAGACCGAGTTCTATTCCTTTGCGGAAAAAGCCTTCGCCTTGCCGGAGGTCAAGGGCTTGCTTATGGCGGCCGTCAACGAACACAACCGGGCTGAATACGAAGGGAGGTCCTGACCATTGCGTTATTCCATTTTCATGTAACCCAGATCAAGCGCAGCGCCGGACAGTCTGCCGTGGCTACTGCCGCCTATCGCTCCGGCGAAAAGCTGCACAGCGAGTATTACGGCGAGGACAGTGACTACACCCGCAAGGGCGGCGTGATCTGTTCGGAAATCCTGCTGCCATCTCACGCTCCGCCTTCTCTCTCTGACCGGGAAACACTCTGGAACGCCGTGGAGAAAGTTGAGCGAGGAAAGAAAGCGCAGCTTGCATACAGTTTCGATATTGCCTTGCAGAATGAGTTTTCCATGCGGGAAAACATCGAACTTGCAAGGCAATTTTTGCTCCAAAACTTTGTGAGCCGGGGTATGATAGTGGACTTTGCCGTTCATTCCCCCGACAAAGAGAATGGTGGAATCCAAAACCCGCATTTTCATGTCATGTGTCCCATCCGCCCTGTCGAGCCGGACGGAAAATGGGACAACAAGCAACGCCGGGAATATGTGCTGGATGAGGACGGCAACCGCATCCGGGACGAGACTGGCAACTATGTGTTCAATGCTGTCCCTATCACCGACTGGGGCAGCCCGGAAACGCTGGAAGCGTGGCGACAGGCATGGGCTGAACTTTGCAACGCCAAGTTTGCCGAGAAAGGTTTGGATTGCCGCATCGACCACCGCAGCTTTGAGCGTCAGGGCGTGGAGCAGATACCCACCCAGCATGAGGGGCCAACCGTCCGGGCCATGGAAGCCAAGGGCATCCGCACCGACAAGGGCGATCTCAACCGCTGGATCAGGAAAACCAACGCCATGCTCCGGGAGGCGAAACAGAAAATTGCCGCCCTGATCGACTGGCTCAAAGAAGTGAAAGCTGAGCTGTCCAAGCCCCAGCCGCCTACGCTGGTGGAGCTTCTGTCCGCCTACTATGACAACCGCAACAAGGGTGCATACAGCAGCAAAGCCAGGATCGCTAATCTGAAAAAGCTGTCTGAGGCGGTCAGCTATCTGGAAGCCAAAGGCCTCTACACAGCTGACGATCTGGACGCAGCTCTGCATACCATGCAAGGCAAAATCGACACGCTGAAAAAGACCGCTTCCGGGAAACAGGCCCGCATCAAAGAACTGGACGAGCTGCTTCGCATGGCGGATTACTACAAGGCCGGAAAACCCGTTGCCGACAAGCTGAAAACCATCCGCTTTGAGAAATCCCGCCAGAAGTACAAGGTTGAGCATGATGATACGCTTCGCCTATTCTACATGGCTGAGCGCAAGCTGAAAGGACAAGTGGTGGACGGCAAGCTTCCCGTTGCTGCATGGCGTGCGGAAAAGGCCCGTCTGGAAACGGAGTACAAGGATTTACAGCAGGAGCTTACGCCCCTGTATGCCGACACGAAAAAGCTCTGGGGTATCCATTACAGCATCTATGAGGTACAGCATGCGCAGGAACGCCAGACCGCCGTTACACGGCAGAAAAAGCAGGAAATTGAACACTAATTCTTACACAAAATCCGGAGGTACTTATGGAACAGAAATCGCAATTTGAACACCAACTCGACCCGGAGGGATATTATTTCTCCAATCCAGACCCCTATGCCAAACCGGAACCTCTGTCTCTCGAGAAAGCCGAGCACAGATTTTTTTGGGGTGAGGACGGCCACATCCATGTGAAGAATCTCTCCGCATTCTGGATTCCCGAACTGACCGTTACCGAGGTCATCCACGGAACCACCTACGTTGTGACAGGCAGCTATGAGGGAACAGAAAACTTTGTCCGCAAGCTGGAACGCATCACATCCAGAAAGTTTGCGGAAAAGATGGAGGATTCAGAATGACAAATTCACAGACTCTTGGTACAATAGAAGCAACCAATCCTGTACTGACAGTTGCTCCACCAAAGGAGGATACAGAAATGTACGGAGCAACAGATAAAATGACCGCCCTTTATTGCCGACTGTCTCAGGAGGATGACCGGGCTGGCGAATCCCTGTCCATTGAGAACCAGAAAGCCATGCTTTTGCAGTACGCCAGGGAGCATCACTTCCCTAATCCCACGTTTTTTGTGGATGACGGTGTAAGCGGTGTGACCTACGACCGCCCCGGTTTTCAGGCCATGCTGGCCGAAATCGAGGCGGGACGGGTGGCTGTGGCGATCACCAAGGACCTCTCACGGCTGGGCCGCAACTCCGCACTGACCGGGCTCTACACCAACTTCACCTTTCCGCAGAATGGTGTCCGCTTCATCGCCATCAACGACAACTACGACACCATTGACCCCAACCGGGTGGACAACGATTTTGCGGGCATCAAGAACTGGTTCAACGAGTTCTATGCCAGGGACACCAGCCGCAAGATCAGAGCCGTCCAGAAAGCCAAAGGTGAGCGTGGCGTACCTTTGACCACCAATGTGCCCTATGGCTATGTGAAAGACCCGGAGAATCCCCGCCGCTGGGTGGTTGACCCGGTAGCCGCCGATGTGGTGAAGCGTATTTTCTCTATGTGCATGGAGGGGCGGGGTCCCAAGCAGATCGCCAACCAACTGAAAACGGACAAGGTGCTGACTCCCACCGCATATAAAGCACTGCAAGGAATAAAATGCCCAAATAAGAAGCCGGAAAATCCGTATGGATGGAAGGACAGCAGTGTGGTCAACATTCTGGAACGGCGGGAGTACACAGGCTGTACGGTGAACTTCAAGACCTATACCAACTCCATCTGGGACAAAAAGCAGCGGGAAACGCCCATCGAGAAACAGGCCCTCTTTCCAAACACCCATGAGCGTATCATTGAGGACGCCGTGTTTGAGAAGGTGCAGGAAATCCGGCAGCAGCGGCACCGCAAGACCCGCACAGGACGAAGCAGCATCTTTTCCGGGCTTGTCTATTGCGCCGACTGCGGTTCCAAAATGAACTATGGCTCATCCAACAACGGCGATCCGGCACAGGACTTCTTTGATTGTTCGCTGCACCGCAAGGACAAGGAGAAATGCAAGGGACACTTCATTCGGGTCAAGGTTTTGGAACGTGTGGTTCTGAAACACATTCAGGCTGTGACGGGCTATATTCTGCGGCATGAGGCACATTTCCGCACGGTAATGGAAGAACAGCTCCGGCTGGAAAGCAGTGAGCAGATCCGCATCCGCAAGAAACGGTTGGAACGGAACGAAAACCGCATCGCTGAGCTGAAACGGCTGTTCATCAGGATTTACGAGGACAACGCCAGCGGGCGGCTGAGCGATGACCGCTTCGATATGCTGAGCCTGACCTATGAAACGGAGCAGAAGCAGTTGGAGGCCGAGTGCATTACTCTACGGCAGGAAATTGAAGTACAGGAACGACAGAACGAAAACATTGAGAGGTTCATTCAGACGGCGCACAAGTATGTGGGTATCGACGAGCTGGACGGCTACGCCCTTCGGGAACTGGTGTCCGCCATCTATGTGGACGCACCGGACAAATCCAGCGGAAAGCGGGTGCAGCACATCCACATCAAGTATGACGGGCTGGGTTTCATCCCACTGAATGAGCTGATGAAAGAGGAAACGGCGTGACCGAAGTCACGCCGCACCCCTTGAAAACACAAGGTTTTCACCATTTTTTATTTTACTGTTTTACGACCACCCGGCTAACCAGCAGTCGGGTTTTTTTGTATTAATTTCAATGTGTTTTTTCGCTAAGCAAGCTATATACCGCTCCTAATTCCATTGGCCGATAGTAATAGTATCCTTGAATCATATCGCAGCCTGTGTCGCGAATGATGGTGTTTTGATCGGTTCTTTCTACACCTTCCATGCATACCTTCTTGCCAAATTGATGACATGCATAAACAATACTGCGGATAAAATGCATTTTCTGATCTGATTCGGTGATTTCCTGCAATAGAGAACGATCTAACTTGATAATGCTGGACGGGTATTGCAGCAGCATCCGCAGTGAAGAATAACCGCTGCCGAAATCATCTAGCGCAATCCGCATTCCCATTTTGCCGCAGGCCTCCACAAAATGTTCCAGCATTTCCGGCTGCTCATCCAAACAGCTTTCTGTCAACTCCGTCACCAGATGCGAACCATTCAACTGATATTTCTCCAAGGTTTGCTCCATAAAACTCAAAAGTTCTGTATCAGAAAGTTGGTGTAAGCTGACGTTAAAGGTTAGATAAAACTGGGGATTATACGTAATCATCTGCATACAATTTCGAGCCGCCTGCTCAAAGACCCAACGGCCGGCAATATGAATCATATTATCCTTTTCCAAAATCGGGATAAAGACTGCTGGCGAAACATCTTTTCCTTTGAATGTCCAACGCAGCAGAGTCTCTCCGCCAATGACACTGCCATCCTTTGCCGATACCACTGGCTGGACCACAACCCGAAAGTTCTTCATATCATTTAGAACATCCTGCTCAAGCGCCAGTGCCATATTTGACATTTGTTGAATGCGTTTGATGCTTTCTATGGAATATTCCATAAACGGCTGATCGGTCTCCTGCTTGGCAATTCGAATTAATGCAACCAGATTTTCTACCATATCTTCTGGTGTTAAATCTTCACAAGGATACTCCATCAGCGCAAAAGAACACACATTTCGGATTGCGATTCCCATGGACTCATAGCAATCCTCTATAATATCACGAATCTGCTCCACGGCAGCTTGATCCGTTTCCACACACAGCGGATTAACCACTGCCATGCAGCGCATGCCTTCCAAACGATGGAACGTCATTTTCCATGACAGTGTTTCTGTTAGCCGGTTGGCAATATTCTTTATCAGTCTGTCGGCATATGCGCGTCCTTTTGTACTGTTGATCTCTGTAATACTGTTCAGACTAAAGCTAATAATCTGTGTTTTTTGTCCTGTTTTGCGCAATTCATTAAGATGGCCAAACGCAGCTGTTTCGCGTGGAAAGTTGGTAATCGGATCAATTACAAAATCATCATCCTGATGCGAGACGCGCCCGGAAAAGAACAGAGGTGTGCGCTTATCTTCACTCCATTTCATGATCCCATAGCACTGAACCCATTTGATATTGCCATACATATCACGCACCTGATATCTCAGATCATGCAAGGTACGTTTTTCCCGAAGCATGGCGGAAACATCCTGCCAGAAGATATCCTGAAATTCCGGTGTACTAATCCGCTGCGACCATGCTCGAAACAAACCGGAAACAACATTGCTTTCAAAACCGAAATCATCCCGCATGTTGTCAGAGATATAAAACAAATCCTTCTGCATATCGCCAAAATAAAAATAGCTTGACGAATTTTGCTGCGCGATGGATTCAAATACCATCTCCATATCATAATAGGTATTTTCCAGAAATCTTCGAAACTGACTATTTTGCTGCTCCATCTTTTCCATATCTTTAGACACGCCATAGCTTTGATCTGCATCATGCGCTATGATCTGCCATGCATAATAATTTCTTTTGTTCTCATACATCATGCGATCTGCCTTCGCAATCAAATCATCAAATTGCAGCGGATGCTGATCCGACCACGCAGAACCAATCGCAATATGATATTCATCCTTGCGAATCAGCCGTCTTAATTGCCGCACCTTTTCATTGAATTCGTCTTTTTCACACTGCGGACACAATACGACAAACTCATCACCGCCGGTGCGATAAATCAAGTCGGTATCCAACGCTTCATGAATCAGCTCATAACAATGCCGAATCATTTGGTCACCTTTCACGTGACCAAACACATCATTTATCTTTTTCAGCCCGGTAATATCGCAATAGATCACGCCAGCCGGAGGCATGGATGACTGCTGATTAAACTCAATGAGCGCATTTCGATTGAAAGCACCGGTTAACGGGTCATGAAGCCCTATCTTTCGCAAATGCTCAATCAGCTCCCTCCCCTTCAAGAGAGAAAGAACAAAGTAGCCGATCACTTCCAACATCGGTTTGAGCACCGGCATCATACGCGGATCCGGCTCATCCACGCCGACAAATCCAATGATTTCACCATCCCGCTTGATTGGCCCTGCAGCAAACGACGAGATATCCAACGACTTAAAAAACGCATATGCAGCAGGATATTGCTTTCCTATCTGCTCCATATCATCGATGACGATTACTTTTTTCTCTTCCAGTATCGGAAACAGGCATTGGATACTCTCCACAGACTCATTCTGCAAAATATGCTTTTGCGGAACTACACCCTTTGCACACCATTCATAGGTATTACGCATTCTGTCCGAATGATTCCATTCGAAGATATAGGCTCGATCACACAATAGTTTCTCGCCCATATAAGCTAAGATATTGTTTAACGCTATATCAGGGCTTGTGGTCGCAAACACCCGCTGCAAGCAGCCATTGAGCATTTCAACGGCACGTGCGGGTAAGGAACTAATCTGTCCCGTTTTTTCCGAACCCATGTCAATTGCAATTTGTATCCGGTATTTCTTTCCATCTTGATAAAACACGCTGTCTTTTACTTGAAACTTCCGGTTCATTATGGGATTGGTATGGGTTCTTGTGTAAATTTTTCCTGGCTCAAGTTCTCCTTTGTTGCAAAAAGAACACTGCGAATCATTCCCTTGAAGAACATCATAGCATTTCTTCCCTACATATTCTTCATGGGACTGAACTCCCAATGCATTGCGCAAACTTGCATTCATATACACCAGTGTATCGGTTTCGAGATCAGAAACATATACCATTTCGCCCAGTTCTTCAAAGAACTCCCACGGAAAAGCCATGTGCAACCTTCTCTCTCTTTTACAGATTATTTTTTTATAACCTTGATAGCACCATTATCATATCACAAATTCGTAAATTTGTCGCCCTCTTACCTCATATTTGAGCAATTATTCCATTTCCGGCTGTGTTAATTCATAATATTCCGCATAAATTTGCTCAAATGCGTCTGCCGCTTGCAACCCTTTCTCCAGCACCGCATGATAGATGGAATCACAATGCTCCTCCAACATTTGCACTACTCTCGGACAGATTTTTCCTGCACGGCACATTTGCTTGAGAATATTCATCACCTCATGAAGCGGAAAAGCCTGTTTATAGCTTCTTTCCTCTGACAGCGCACTGACAATATCTCCTACCGCTACAATGCGCTGCGGCAATGTCAACTCCGCACCACTGAGGCCCCGCGGATAGCCTGAACCATCAAGCGTTTCATGATGCCGAATGGCAATCTGCAAAATTTCATCACTGACATATCCCTTCAGAATGTCCTCAGTGATCATGACATGGGATTTCATAATCTCCCACATACGACCGTCCAATTTGCCGGGAGATTCCAGGATCTCAATCGGAATAGCTATTTTCCCCAAATCATGCAACATCGCACCGATATGAATTTCGCTTTTAACCTTTTGCTCTAATCCAAAGCAATCCGCCAGCATATCACTTGCCCGAACCATCATAGAACAATGCAATGCTGTATAGTGGCTCCGAAAGTCCATCGAACAAACCAGTGTGCGCAGCAATGCTTCCTTTTCTACATTGGAAAGCACCTGATGCTTGATGCGTTCCAGCAAACGACTGTGTATTGCATCCATATCACGCATTATGGAAAACTCTGCACTCTCCAGCGGCAATCCTGCAGGGAATAATCTGCGTGATAGATTCCGGAAATAGGCGTTGACTTTATCCATATCTTTCCGCCCATTATTGACGAAAAACAAATCAGTCGCATCCACAATACGCAGGCACTTGACCACCCATTTTAACTTCTGCTCAATGCAGGCATTCTCAATTTCCGCATCGGTGGAATGATGGTAGCGAACAACCGGCGCATATTGCGAAAACGGGAAAAAGGTCTTGAGAAACAAAAAACCATAGATTGCATGCGAATAATCCTGATCGTTTTCCAGCTGTACCAAATTCCACGTATCCGTTTTACGGAAATTTCCGATATCATGAAACAGCACTGTCCAAACAAGCTGACCGATTTCTTCCTCTGAAAAGCGCCCATCCTGTTCCGCAAGCCGCATAACACCATAAGCGACTCTTTCACCATGTCCCACCAGCAAGTCATTGACGCGATTCAAAGAGCGAATGATTATTTCATATAAATCTTCATTGGGTAACTCTATCATGAGGCCATTTCCTTTGCGTTTTCAAGTATTCATGGAACAAATTTGAAATACGGCGGCAAGGCTGTTTTGGCTTCCTTGCCGCCGTTGTCACTGCAATCATGTTGCAATGTCTCTAACTCTTACTTCTGTTCTGTGGGCTGCTCTTCCACAGCATCCTGCTTAGCCGCCGGGGATGGATTCAACATCTGATCCCAAATTCGGTTAACCTCTTCCATGCAATTGAAATAAATGGTCGCAAGCTGCGCAGATGGAATGCCAAGCAATTCCGCATCTTCAGTGATTTTCTTCCAATCAGCTTTTTCATAGCTGATAACCAGCTCTAACAACAGGCCGCCCTGTCCTTCACGATGAAGCAAAGCGCTTTTCAGTTCATCCACCATCGGAATATCTGCAAGAATCTCTTCCATCGGTGCATCAATCAAATACTCCAATGTCGAGAACATACCCAGCAAATATGCCTCGGATCTCGTTAATACAGGCTTCTTCACATATTTTTGCAGTTCACTTGCAAAACTTGCACGCATAAAGGAAATCTTAATGAACTCCTCAGAATCGCTCAGATGCGCTTCATCCTGATCCCCGGCACTCAACAGATAAACCCAACGCTTAAGCTGACTCAAGCCAAGCGTCACAATAGCCTGCTGAATGGAAGTGGTCTGTGTTCTGCGCGCAAAATACGCAGAGTTCGCGATTTTCAACAAGCTGTACGACAATGTAACATCGGTCGATACAATCTGCTCAATCTCATGAATATCCGGCTCTTCTCTTGTGACTGCAACCACCAGACGAAAGAAATTACTGCGCAGATAGGTACTCTGGTGCACTTTGTTGGCCATCTGGTCGGCAACATATGTACCCTGCATGCCATAAACACCCAGACTGATTGCCGTATCACGCAGTTCCTGCGTATCTATACCGGTAGCAATAACTTTTTTGTGCATGCTGTGCGCTACCCGCATGATATTTTCTGCTGATGCCTGACTCATCTGGCTCAAATCAATTTTAATATACGCCAGATACTCCATCAATGCCAGATATCTCGGCATAAACTGAAAATCATTTGCCGCGATTTCATAGCCTTCTTTGACATACTGCTGCACCAAATGCATGGCAAACGGATGAATAATCACGCTATCGTCAATCTGAATCACAAGATCCTTGCTTTTGAACAGATGTGGCGTCCGTTTTGCCAGCAAAGAACTGGTAAACGTCATAAAGCTGCAGGAATCACGAAGTGCCTTTTCTGAATTCTGCATCAGAAAATTATAAATTGTTTCTGCCGCTGAAATATCGTTTCCATTTTCTCCGCCATATGCTTCGCTTCCGGAATATTTGATTTCATATCCAAGGATACGATTATCCGCATCCTTAATGGCCTGTCTTACGATGAATCTGCTTCTTTCCATGGTTGCCGCCCCCGTTTTCTCAATTCAAGTTACTGCCTCGACGCTCCAGCAGCCCATCCATAACATCTACCAAATGACCGATTTCCGGTTTGGACAACTGCTCATCTGCACCAAGCTGCTTTCCTTTAATTCGCATTTCCTCAGTGACAAGCGAAGAGAAGATTATAACCGGCACCTGTTTCAGCACATTATCCGACTTAATCAGTTTAGTAAGGCGGTGTCCATCCATGCTCGGCATTTCGATATCCGTAATTACCATCGCTGCTTTTTGCAGCAGGGTTTTCGGATCATCTGCCAACGGCTTAATATAGTCCCACAGTTCCTGTCCATTGGAAAACATTTTTAAATTCGTATATCCTGCCTTATTGAGCGCTTCCTGAATCATGCGAGAGAGCAAAATCGAATCTTCTGCAATCAAGATAGGACAATCCCTGCTCACACGGTTGCCCATTTTTTCGATCTCCCGTATCTGAATAGTGGTTTCCGGTGCAATCTCCGCCACAATCTTTTCAAAATCCAGAACAGTTACCAACTGATCATCACACTGCGCAATACCGGTCGCCACGCCCTCTTCTCCGCCGGAAATGGTCTTATCCGGCTTTTGAATCGCGGTCCACGA
Source organism: Agathobaculum sp. LCP25S3_E8 (assembly GCF_052117165.1). Taxonomy (NCBI): domain Bacteria; kingdom Bacillati; phylum Bacillota; class Clostridia; order Eubacteriales; family Butyricicoccaceae; genus Agathobaculum; species Agathobaculum sp. LCP25S3_E8. Next base: position 24,420 of record NZ_JBQKJR010000035.1, on the reverse strand, counting down.
AATGCGGCTGATACCCACCACCGTATGCACGCGAAATGCAATGTACATTTTATTAAAATTGGTTACGATAAACAAATGCTTCGGATCCGGTTCAGACCGCTTTCCTGTCAGATAATACGGCAGATCCACCACGGTCAAAACAATATCACGAGGCTTGAAGATACCCTCTACCGCAGGATGGGCATGCGGCATCGGCTTAACAGGCGCACTCATCATGATCTCCCTTACCTTTGCCACATTGATACCATACAAGTTATCATCAATCGTGAATTGCATGATCTCGATCTCATTCGTACCGGATTCAAGCAATATTTTACCGCGTTCATTTGCCTGCATTTCTCTCACTCCTTCTCAGTCGCTATCAAAGAATACGCTCCGCCTTGCCATATATTTTAATACAGCCCTCTCCTGTTGCAACGTCAAACAACAAGGTGCGTGCGGTCGACCCGCCAACATCCTCCCGCAAGAGCCGAATACGCTCCTGCTGCAACACATGATGCACACTGTCGATGTTGCGCTGTCCGATATTACCCAGGCTGCCATTACCGGCAACATCAAACATCTTTGCGCCGCCCGCAATCTTTGCCACGATACGGGCGCGCCGTGCTCCCATCTGCTCCATTTTGCTCAACGTCAGGCGGATACCTGTGTCCGCATACTTCAGCGGAGAAGTTCGATTTGTCTCCATATTGATCGGCAGCATGATATGTACGAGCGCGCCTAAACGAATGAAAGGATCGTAAAGACAGATGCCGATGCACGACCCCAACGCATAGGTGATTAACACCCCTTCGTTTTTGGCCATCTTCATATCTGCAATGCCAATAGTCAGCTTATTCATTCACATATCCCCAATTTATTCAACAGATAGTTCAGGGACCGCACATCGGGTGCGAGCAGCAACCTGCACGGCACCTCTTTTCCTTCCACCAAAAAGCTTCCTCCAATCAGCATAATATAATCCGACTGGTTTCCATATGCCGCCATCGGCACTGTAATAATTGCCCCCTGCATGTCAATTGACAATTGCGGCACAGAAGGTGTAATGCGGACACCCGACAGGCCGGACAAAGCATTGATAAACGAAGAAATCAGAATATTACCAATCTCAATAACAGCGGAATTTTCAATTTCCGTCAATTCGCTGTAATCTTTGATTTGCTTACCCAAGGTTCGCCCAAGCAGCAAGTTGATTGCATCCAGCTGGAATAATGCCAGCATCAGACCGTTGATCTCACCGCGTAAATCCGAAATGATTCCCGCAGCAATCGTTTCAAATCCGCCCAGCTTTTCCACCGCAGCGTTAAATTCCAGAATTTGAACCTCCGGCAGCGGAATACGCACTTCAATTCCCAACATGCTCGACAGCGCTGTGGCCGCATTGCCTGTGCCGATGCTGCCAATTTCACGCAGCGCATCAATTTGTAGGGAATTCATCTCCTCATATTTTTTTAACACTAACTACCACACTTCCTTTAACCGTTTCGCAGGCCATTGATTGTAGACTCGATTTCGTCCTGCGTCTGAACCATCTTCAGCGCATAAGAGAACGAACGTTGTGCCTCAATCACTTTTGCAAATTCCGTACCGACATCCGAATTTGACGCTTCCAGCATACCGTGGATCGCTGTGCCCGTTCCCGGCATCACCGGACCATTCTTTGCCACCGGCGCAAAACGGTTGCTGCCCAGATGCTGCATATTATCCGTGTTGGCAAAATCAAATATACCCACCGGATAATCGCCTTCCGCATCCTGCCCCAAGGCAATGGGCTGCTGGTTTTGATCCAGTACGAAATATCCGTCGGGATCACAAAGGTAAAAGGTTTCCTGCCCACCTTGTACAACACTGCCCCAATGGAAATTACCTGCGCGAGTATAACTGATTTCCCCGGTTTGCGGATTGCGCAATGCAAAAAAACCGCTGCCGTTAATGGCATAATTCTGACCGCCCTGTCGATCCATCAATGCGCCCTCTGCAAAATCGGTCGTCGTTTGGATCATCCGGCTGCCCGAACCGCGAGGAAGCTGCGCGTTATCCGGCCCTGTCCAATTGCGATACAACAAATCAGAAAAATTAGCTTGTTCCGATTTGAAGCCAACCGTATTAACGTTGGCCAAATTGTTCGCCGTAACATTCAGCCTTTGCTGCTGCTGTGATGCTGCAACAGCCGCAGCATAGAAAGATTGGTTCATCTGGATTGACTCCTTTCCCCCATTATACGCGGCCCAACTCGGTCGCTACTTTAGACATGATCTGATCGTACATCTTGCTCAGCTGTGACGCGCTTTGCAGCGCACGCTGGCAAGTAATCATTTCCGTCATTTGCTGCACCAGATCGGTGTTTGCACGTTCGATCATCTCATGATGCACCACCGTGTCGGTTGCCAGCTGCGGCTGCCCGGTTGCGGTAAACATGCCATCACCCGTCTTCTGCAGATCTTGTGCCGGATTAGCAAAAGTAAAAACGCCAAGCTGGCCCAAAACCTGACCGGCCTCGGTAGAAATCGTGCCGTCAGACGTGGCATTGATCTTATCCGTTCCCAGATAAATCTGCTGTCCGTTGCGATCGAGCACTCTACCTTGTCCGGCCAAAGCCAAATACCCCTGATCATCCAGCATAAATGACCCATTACGGGTATATACCCGTCCTGCATCCGTCTGAATGGCAAAATAGCCATTCCCTTCCAGGCCAAAATCCAAGGGTAGTCCCGTGGATTGCAAAGCCCCCTGAGAATGGTCGGTGTATACCTCATCCAATGCGGTGATGTAGCTGGTTGTCGTGCCAAGCTCCTGCGGATTCTTTTGCTTGTTGCCAATCTGGCTGCGCATCACTTCATCAAAAGTCGTGTCTGCATACCGGTCAGCCTTATAGCCCACCGTCGCCGTATTACTCATATTATTGCCCACAACATCCAGATTTCTGGTCTGTGTCAGCATAGCGGAACTTAAATCATAGAACCCTTTAAACATATCCTCAATCTCCTCTGCTTTATGTACCGTATATATATTTTTGCATTGAGATTCGCAATTTGCGGATCGCATTGGAATGTATCTGTGATATACGCGGTTCGCTTACGCCGAGCACCTGCGCAATTTCCTTCATCTGAAAGGATTTCTGATAATACAGGGACAAGACCAGTTGTTCCTTTTCACGCAGCTCACTGATACTGCGCTTCAGTTCTGCATACAGCTCTTTTTTCTGATAATTCTCCTCAGGCTGTGCATCAACATCGGACTGCGGCAAATGCTTGGCCGGAACATCCGAGTCCCGTTCATCCAAAAGCATATCAAGCGACAACACGTTACATAGTGCAGTCTTGGCCAGTTCCTCCTGATAACGGGTCTCGCTCAGACCCATGTGCTCTGCAATCTCCTTATCGGTCGGCACACGCCCAAGTTGGGTAAATAATTCGCTGTTTGCCGTATCAATCTCACGCATACGCTTGCGAACCGAACGAGGAAGCCAATCCTGACGACGGGCTAAGTCAATAATCATGCCGCGCAACCGTTTGGAAACATAAGTTTCAAACTTAACGTTTTGACTTAAGTCAAATTTATCCAGCGCACCCATCAGCAGGATAATTCCCTCATTAATCATATCATCGACCTGCGCGAAGCTTAAATAAACCCCTCGCAGCTTTAATGCTACATTTTTTACAAGATAGGAATACCGCATCACGAGGATTTTTTTCAGTTCTGGATCTCCGCTTTGCTTATATTCTGTGAGAAGCGCCTCATTCGTCATATTCTCCCATCTCTCTTGTGATTCCAAGGCGTTTCCCCCCTCACTTTAATTCATATCGTTACGAAAGTGTGATGTTGCCCAGTGCCTGTATCTGTACGCTCGTAATCACCTCATTAAAGGACAGTACGGTAAGATCCGGATAAAATTGCTCAAGCAGTCTGCTCAAATAGATACGGATAATATGGCTAGTGAGCAAAATCGGCTTTTGCGACAGCTCTGAGAATTTTTTGATATGCTCGTTCAGCTGCGAAAGCAGTTTCTGCATCAAATCCGGTCCCAGCGCAAGATATACACCCTGATCGTTTTTGGTCAGGCTGGCAACAATCTTTTTCTCCACCTCCGCATCCAGCGTGATGACACTGAGACGTCCGTCCTCGCAGAAGCGGTGCGTAATGGTCCGCTTGAGCTGCGCACGCACACTTTCTGTAATCAGATCGACGTCGTGCGTAATTGCCAATGCGTCGACTGTGGTCTCTACAATCGTCCCCATATCCTTAATCGGGATGCCTTCCTTCAGCAGATTGCAAAGAATTTTCTCAAGCATGGCATAGGATACCACATTGGGGAAAGCTTCTTCCACCAGCTGCGGTGCCGAACGCTTGAGGTTTTCCACCAGCTGAATGGTTTCCGCACGATTGAGCAGTTCATAGGTGTGCTTTTTCACTGTTTCAGACAAGTGCGTCAGCATAACAGACAACGGATCAATAACCGTATATCCATAAATCTCGGCCATTTCCTTGTTTTCCGGCAAAATCCACCGGGAAGGAATGCCATACGCGGGTTCAATGGTTTCGATGCCATCAATTTCACCCGCCGGATTGGCAGGCTCCAACGCAAGGTAATAATCCAGCAAAATTTCACCGCGGGCCACTTCTTCGCCCTTAATCTTGATGACATATTGGTTGGTACCCAGCATCGAGGCATCACGCAGTCGGATGGAAGGCACCACAAAGCCCATATCCTGCGCATACTGCCGGCGAAAAATGACGATTCGGCTGATGAGTTTACCGCCGCGTGACTCATCCACCAACGGAATCAGGCTATAGCCAAATTCCATCTCTATCGGTTCGACGTTAATCAGTGAATAAATATTGTTAACGTCCTTGTAGTAGTCCATTTCGCTTTGCTGCGCTTCCGCCTGTTTTCGGGCGGCCTCCTGCGCAGCAGGCAATGCTTCCTTCTCTTTCTGCAGCGCCTCCATTTGATGCGCCACACGACGGCTGATGAGAATCAGCGCTGCGGCAATCAGAATCAACTGAATATGGGGCGTGCCGGGAAAAATTGCAAATACGGCCAGAATCAAACCGGCAATCATCAGAGACTGCGGCTGCGCAAGGAACTGCTTGATAACGTCGTTATTCAAGCTGCCCTCGGAAACCGCACGGGTAACAATCATACCGGTCGCCGTAGAAATCATCAGTGCCGGCAGCTGGGAAACCAGACCGTCACCAATCGTTGCAATCGAATAAACGCTCAGTACTTCGCTCAGGTCCATGCCGGACTGAACAATACCAATGATCGAACCTGCGATAAAATTTATCGACGTGATGATGATAGACATGATCGCGTCGCCCTTGACGATCTTGGTTGCACCGTCCATTGCGCCGTAAAAGTCTGCTTCGCGCTGCACCTTGTATCGTCTCAGCTTGGCTTCCTGCTCATTGATCAGGCCAGACGACAAATCCGCATCGATGGCCATCTGCTTGCCAGGCATAGAATCAAGCGTAAAGCGAGCTGCTACCTCAGCAACGCGTTCCGCACCCTTGGTGATAACGATGAACTGCATCAAAACGATAATCAAGAAGATGATGACACCGATGACCACATTGCCTTGAATAACAAATTCACCGAATACCTTGATAACCTGTCCTGCCTGACCGCCATTGGAAAGAATGAGACGGGTCGAAGATACGTTCAGTCCCAATCGGAACAATGTAGTAATCAACAGCAGCGATGGAAAAATCGAAAACTCCAGCGGCTCGTGAATATTCATGGTAATCAACAGAATAATCAGCGCCAGAGAGATATTGATGATAAAAAATACGTCCAACAGAAACGGCGGAAGAGGGATCAACAGGAACAGTACGATGACCACGACAAACACCGATATCACGTTGTCAAAAAGTCGTTTCATAACTCCACCATTTCTATACCAGTTTCAAAATTATTGCGGAAAACTCCGCTTATTGAGTTTGTAAACATAAACCAAAATTTCAGCAACCGGACCATATTGTTCGGCCGGAATTAACTGTCCAATCTCTACAGCTGCATATAATGCACGCGCCAGCGGTCTATTTTCCACCACGGACACGCCATTCTCCTCTGCCACTGCAACAATACGCAGCGCCACCTCGTCCTGCCCCTTGGCCACCACGACCGGCGCGGCATCCTGCCCCGGCTTATACCTGAGCGCGACCGCAAAGTGGGTCGGGTTACGGATGACAACATCCGCGCCCGGAACAGCCTGCATCATACGGGACTGCGCCATCTTGCGCTGTGCTTCTTTAATTTTGCCCTTGATCTTCGGATCGCCTTCGGTCTGTTTATATTCTTCCTTGATTTCCTGCTTGGACATTTTGAGCTGACGCTCAAATTCCCACCATTGATATAAATAATCGAAGAAAGAAAGGACCAAAAATGCGACGCCAACTTCTAAAATCAGCTTAAAGCCCAAGTCGCGCATCGAGGTCAACGCAACGCCGATATCGCTGCTCATATAGCGCGAAAAAATCAGAAGCGATCCGCTGACAAACCTATAGATCAAAATCAAAAGGATCGTGATCTTCAGCACACCCTTGAGCGATTCAATGATGCTTTTTAATGAAAACAGCCGTTTAATTCCCTGCAAAGGATTCAGTCGGCTGAATTTTGGCTTCATGGATTCAAAAGAAACCAGCAGCCTGGTTTGTGCAAAGGTCGCAACCACAGCCGCCAGAACCGTCGCCAGCAACGGAATAGCAACCGACTGCGCCAACGCCATAATCGATTTGGTGCTCAGTTCAGTCCCAATGGCGCTCGCGCCGCCGGTCGGTACGCTGCCAACCAAGCCGATACAATAGCGGACAATTCCCGTCATTGCATCCACCATCAACGAGAGTCCAAACCGCAGCGCAGCATAGCTTGCAAACAGTGTTGCCACCGCCACGACATCCTGACTCATCATGACGTTACCTTTTTTTCGTTCGTCACGTCGCTTTTTTGGTGTGGCTTTTTCTGTTTTTTCGTCCGCTCCGCCCGGCATGCTTGGTTCCCCCCTTTGGGCCTATCTAACCTCCCGCAACCACTTTCACAGCCTGCTCAATAGCGACCAGCATCTGTTTTTCCAACCCAAGGACAAATTCGCCCATAAGCGGCAAAAGCAAAATCACCATAGCCAAACCTAATATAATTTTCAGCTCAAAATTGATTGCGAAAACATTAATTTGAGGAATCACTTTCATCAAAATACCCATTCCCAGCTGGCCAATCAGTTCAGCCGCAAGAATCGGTAAACACAACTTCATTGCCAGAACGGCACAGGATGCAAACATTTCCAGCACATAAGTGGATGCCGACGTGCCAAACGACACAGCCCCATAAGGAATTACCTGTCCGGAGTTCAGCAGAATACGCAACAGGGTAATATGTCCCCCCGCCACAAAAAACAGCAATGCCATCATGATATTGAGCAGCGTACCCGTCATAGAGACATTGGTTCCCATCGAGGGATCATATGTCTCCGACATATTCATGCCCATCTGCGCATCAATCATCTGTCCAGCCTGTAGAACAACATAAAAAAAGAAGTGGACCAATACGGCAACCAAATACCCCAAAGCAAGTTCGAGCAATGACCGGACGGCAAACTCAACCACCGTTGTCGGCACAGTCGGTAATGGTAAATCCGTTAAGGAATATACCGCCACGGCAAGCATTAAACTTGCCCCTGCCTTCACCAACCCCGGAACACCGGATCGACCTCCCAGCAACGGGTTAAAAACCATAAACCCAGTCATGCGCATGAGAATAAAAAGGAACAGCGTCAGTTGTGCATCATCAATCATCGTGCTCGCTGTCCCCTTCCTTCTAAGCAATCATTTGGGTGAATATCATCCTTGTAAAATCCTGCATCGTATTCAGCATCCAACTGCCTGCAAGGAGGAGAAACGCGATGATTAACAAAAGCTTCGGAATAAAAGACAGCGTTTGTTCGTGAATCTGCGTTGCCGCCTGAAAAATTGCCACCAGAACACCAACTGCCATACTGGCAATCAGCATTGGTCCGCCAATTTTGAGCGCAACCCATATCCCCTCCCGTAGAATATCGATAATCTGGTTCTGATCCAACGCTCAACCTCCTCCCACGTACTATCGGAAGCCCTGCGCCAGCGTAGAGAACAAAAGCTGCCAGCCATCCACCGTGATAAACAGCAACAGTTTAAACGGCATGGATATCATTGCCGGCGGCAACATAATCATACCCATACTCATCAGAGTCGAAGAAACCACAATATCAATCAGCATGAACGGAATATATAGGAAAAAGCCGATCTGAAATGCCGCTTTCAGTTCGCTGGTCATATACGACGGAATAATGACGCGCATGGAAAGCTCCATGGCCTCCTCATCTGTCGCTGGCTCGTCCACACCGGCTAAATCACAGAACAAGGTCAGCGACGAACTCTCTGTATTCCGCAGCATGAACTCCTTCAGAGGAACCGATGCTCGGTCAATTGCTTCCTCCTGCGTGATTTCCTGCCTTGTGTACGGCTCATATGCCGTCTGCTGGATCTGCGTCAGTACTGGATTCATGATAAACAGCGTCAGAAACAATGCAATGCCGATCAGTACCATATTGGGTGGGTTCTGCGATGTTCCCATGGCCGTCCGCAAAAAAGAAAGCGAAATGATGATTCTCGTAAACGAAGTCATCATGATCAGCATGGACGGCAACAGTGCAATGACAGTAGTCAGGAAAAGTATTTCCAGTGTTTGTACACTGTCGCCGTTTACATTGATCAGGCTATCCGGCATGAAACACTCTCCTTCCTACTTCCTGTCATTTTTTTTGCGCAGCACATCCGAAATAATATCAGAAAACTTCGGCACGGCAGCTTCGCTGCTCACCTGTTTTGTCTGTCTCCAGATACGCGATTCTTCCTCAGACAATTCGGTGAGCAACGTAATTTGATCATCTGAAACACCAAGCACAAGCCAACGCAGCCCGACACGTGCCACGACCACCGCTTTGTTTTGTCCCAACGGAAGTCGATCGTAGAGGCGCATGTGACCGCCCGATGTCATGGTCCCGCCAAGATTGCCCATGGAGATGCGGCGTGTAAACCAATACGCCAGATATAAAATCACCGCAACGCACAGGCACATGCCAATTAAGGAAAGCCAGTTCATCCTTTTACGGCTGTCCTACGATAGAGCTCACCGTCTTGATGATGCGGTCCGGCTTAAACGGCTTTACAATAAAATCCTTTGCACCAGATTTAATGGCTTCGATAACCATTGCTTCCTGACCCATTGCGGAGCACATCACAACCGACGCATTGGGATCCGCCTTGCGAATCGCCTTCAATGCCTCCAGGCCGTCCATATTAGGCATCGTGATATCCATAATAACCAGATCCGGCTGAATTTCCGCATACTTATTGACTGCTTCCGCGCCGTCGCTGGCTTCGTATGTATCCGTATAGCCATTTTCATTAAGCGTGTTTTTTACCATCATTCGCATGAATGCTGCATCATCTACTAACAAAATCTTTGCCATGGTTCATCCCATCCTTTTCGTTTTTCAAAATAATATATGAATTATTATTGCTTATTAAAGGTCTTCTAACGCAAGAGGCTCGATAATTTCGGCAATGCGCAATCCAAAGTTATCATCCACAACGACGATATCCCCCTTGGCAATACACTTACCATTGACGTACAGATCCGCTCTGTCACCAGCCAACCGGTCCAGCACTACCAGCGAACCCTTGGTATAATTCAAGATATCCTTCACACGCCGACGTGTCCGACCGATTTCAACCGCAACATCAACCGGAACAGACATCAGCAGATCCAGATTGCCCTCTTGCTCTTCGTTCAAGCTGGTTGCGTGTTCTTCGAATTTCGGCATAGCCGGCTTGGTTGTTTTAATGGTTTTCGGCTCCGGAGCCGCCTGCTGCTGCGGCGGCATATAATAAGGCGGATACGGCATCTGCATTCCATACGGCGGATATGGCATTGCAGCATATTGCTGCTGCATCTCCGGGGATATCTGCGGCATCGCCTGCGGAACGCCTTGCTGCGCTTGCGCCACAGGCTGCTGTACCGGTGTCTGCTGCGCAGGGGCTGCAGCCACAGGTTGCTGTGGTGCCGGGGTTGCAGCAACCTGCGGCTGTGCAGGCTGCTCTGCCGATGCAGCAGGCTGAGGTGATGCATTTTGCTGCGCTGCCTGCTCTTCCGCAAAGTTCTGTGCCATCAGCTTTTCAATCTCTTCCTGACTCAGAGAAGCACCGCTACCACCGGACGACTCCGGTTCGGCTGCTGCGGCAGGCTGTGCAGCGGGCTCGGGTTCCGGCTCAGCCCCCATGCCAACGTCCTCGTCTTCGATACCAAAGCCTTTTAACAGCTCTCGTACCAAATCCATACTGAGTGCACTCATGAATTCGCTTTCCACCGCATCTTCAATGCTGAACTTAAAGCGAACGACAACCAGAATGCCATTTGACGGGAAATACTTTTCAACAAATTCCTCTAGGCTGCCGATTTCAAACGCCTGCGGTGTTGAAATGTTGACCATTCTGTTCAGAAAATCAGACATTGCGGTAGACGCAGCACCCATCATCTGATTCATGACTTCGCAAATTGCGCTCATGTTCAGCTCATTGATTTCAAAGTCCTCGTCCTTTGTCGTGCTGCCCATGAGGATATCAACGATTGCCCGCACATCACTCCGCTTAAGCAACATAATATTACTGCCGCTGAGTCCTGCTACATAATCAATTTTTACACCAATAGCCGGCTGCAAATCACCGAGCGTAAAATCCTTTGCAGATACTACGCTCACCGTTGGCGTCGTGATATCAACACGACGTGCGAGCATATTGGAAACCGCAGTCGCAGAGGAGCCTAGACTGATATTAAAGATTTCCCCAATCGCATCAATCGCCATTGGGCTAAATACATTCGATCCCATTCTTACTGCCTCTCTCCTTCATCCTGCATATTTTCCATGTCGGATAGCACGTAAGTTTTATCTATCCGCACCGCTTTATTCTTTTGAAATACACCCATCTTGCCGTCGAACCATCGCTTTCCACCAATATTCAAAAAGATTTTTGAATCTTTTGGCTGATCCAGAAAGATTACATCACCAACATGCAGATGGTATATATCCTCCATCCGTAGGGTGGTATGCTGAAATTCCGCTGTAATCTCCAAATCTGAACCACGCAAGTAATCCATAATCTCTTCGCTATCATGTTGATTCGTCTGCCTGATGCTTGCCGTTTCCCGGTTCATCAAGCCGAACACATCACTGATCATGGTACCCGGCAGAACAATGCTAAAGCGTCCTCTACTCACCGGAGTACGAATCGTGATGCCAACAATGACGACAGCCTCTTCCAATCCGATTAACTGTACCAATGTAGGGTTAACCTCAACCCTCTGGAATTTAAAATTAAGATCGATATAATTCTTCCACGCACTGGACAGGCTGTCAATCAAATTATTCATGAGGTCCGTATACAGACGCAATTCAATGTCCGTATACTGATAGTCCGAACTCACTTCTCCCTCGGTTTCTCCATCTCCACCGAGCAAACGGTCAAGCATACTCAACATGATGCCTGTCGTAATATGAAAGAGAATCGGTTCCTTTTCCGCCGTATCATCAAACGAATCCTCTGCCAGCGTTAATACGTCTCGCTCTGATAAGGCGTTTGAAAATTCAAAATATCGTTGTTCTTCTACCGAATCAACCTCTAACTCGCACGACATATGCAACAACGCATTCAGCCGAGAGGATAAAATACGCACATAGCTTTCAAAAATACTGCTGATCATCTTCAAGCGATCCCGCGTGAATTTTTTCGGGCTATAGAAATCGTATTTTGGATACTTCTTTTCCTCAGAATTATCCTTTTCGGTCGTTGTCATGTCCATGTCACCGTTTCGAGCGGCAGCAAGCAAGGCGTCGATCTGACTTTGTGATAAAACTTCAGACATTCATAACAAATCCTTTTACTCTTAACTCTACTCGGCTCCGCCTTCGCGTATCGTAAAATACTTTTCCACGCTGGTTTCCGCACTGTCCGGATTCATGCCGGTAATCATAATCTCTACACGGCGGTTTTTGGCTCGCTCTGCATCGGTATCAAAGCCGGCAATCGGACGCCACTGTCCATATCCGACACTGACCAACTTATCCGGATCAATCACATTTTTTTCCTGCAGATATACCGTTACCGTTGCTGCACGGTTGGAGGAAAGAAAGCGGTCCACTGTAGGATTATTGGGTTTTGATGGATCGCCCTGTGAGGTATGACCCATCACGCGCATCTCATCAATCAGATCGCTCTGCGGTGCAATTGCGTTTGCCACCTCATCGAGCATACGCTTTCCCGAATCCAACAACACATAGCTGTCACCTTCAAAAAATACTGCATCGCGGAACGTAATAAATACATAGTCTGCACCTTGAGTGATCGACATCTGCTGCTGCAGATTATTCTTATCACTGTATTCATTGAGCGCCATTGCAATTTGATTGAGTGCCGCCGTCACGTCCTGCTGCGAAATCTGGTCGGCATCCTTTTCATCATTCTCCTGACCAGTTCCCTGACCGGGCGTACCCATTGTTTCCGATGTAGTTTCACGCTTAAAGCTTTGCACAATCATAGCCCATTTTGTTTCATTGATGGTGGACATACTATACAGCAGAACGAAAAAGCAGAGAAGCAGCGTGACCATATCGCCATATGTATCCTGCCAGTTAGCTCCGCCCCCACCCTTTCTCCGTCTTTTCACATCTGCGACTTCCTTTCTCTTGCTACTGAAGCTGGACGCTTATTCCGATTCTTTTCCTCGGCCCCCGCGTCCTTTTTTCTTCTCAGAACCGCCACCTGTCGCATTCTGCTCCAGATAACCCTCCAGCTTTTCGCGAATGAACTTCGGATTTTCACCGGACTGAATCGCCATAACACCTTCAACAATCAACTGTCTGCAAAGGCATTCTTCCTCATCGCGAGTACGCAGGTTGTTGGCAATCGGGTTGAATATAAGGTTGGCCAAAATAACACCATAAAAGGTGGTAATCAATGCAGTACCCATATCCTTACCAATGCTGGAAGAACCATTTTCCGGATCCATATTAACCAGCATGTTAATCAGACCGATCAGCGTACCAACCATACCAAAGGCCGGCGCAGCGGCGGATGCCTTTTCATACATGGATGCAACATCATCGTGGCGCGTGCTCAGCTGCTCAATATCGCTCGTCAGCATATCCCGCACCTTATCGGAATCGTTGCCGTCGACGATCAGCATAATGCTTTTTTTGAAAAACGGGTCTTCCAACTGATTTGCACGTTCTTCCAACGCCAGCAGGCCGTTTTTACGGGCGATCTGCGCAAATTCAACAACCTCGTCAATCACTGCCGTTGGGTTGAATTTTTTTTGGTTAAAAATAATTCCCAAATGCTTTGGAAACTTTGCAAGCATCTTTCCGGGATGACCCGCGATAATGGTTGCCAACGTGCCACCCAATACGATGAAAACACTGGCTGCATCAGCAAAGTTCGCTAACTGCCCAAACTGAAAGAGGCCTAAAACAGCGCCTTCTCCACTACCAAGTGACATACCGATTATCAGCAGAATAAATCCACCGACAATACCCAAAATAAATGTTAAATTCATTGTCTTACATGTCCCCCAATCTGAATCCGTCTAAAAGACGAGTTGTCAGAATGCAGTTCTATCTATATTCAGTCTCCGCGTTTATCGGAGATCGAGATTTCACGGTAAATATCCCGCACTCTTGCGGTGTAGTTTTCAATCTGGCGAACCACCGCCTCCGGCGTTTCCCTTACAATGTAATAATCATGATTCATCATAATGATTTTGGTTTCAGGAATCATCTCAATTGTTTCAATCTGCATATGGTTTAGCAAAAATGGTTCCCTGTTTAATTTAGTCAGCCGGATCATGTCATTCACCTTTCCCCACTTCAAAAGATTTTAGGACTCGGGGAGCGTAACACACGCCCCCCGGCCGCCTGTCTTTACGTGATATAACTCTTCAAAGAGAACAATTACCGCTTCATGCTGACCAAATCGGACAACATTTCATCTGTAACAGTGATAATTTTGGTATTGGCCTGAAAACCGCGCTGCGTTGTAATCAAATCAGCAAATTCCGTTGCGATATCCGTCTTGGAGGATTCCAAGCCACCGGACAAAATCTGCGTATCGCCTGCACCCGTCAAGGTGATCCGATCGGGATTCGTATCATTTGTATTATTATTCAAATCACCCGTCACAGCCCCGCCGCAGGTACCAACAACAACATCGCCTGCGTTATTGCCCGCCTGATAGTAGCCATCACTCAGTTTAGTAAGACCATTGGGGTTAACGACGCTGCCAATCGGAATGATGCCGACGGTGACCGCAACATTATCCTGCGTTACCGCAGTAATAACACCATTCTGATCGACACTCAGGTTAACGCTCTGTACATTAACACGCTTACCCTCATCAACAGCAGTGCCACCAATATCCGTGGGATAAGTTTGCGCATTTGTGTCAGCTGCAATCTCAGGATACAGCGCACCGCCTTCTTTAATACCCGTAGTGGTATCGCTTGCCGGTGCCATAACTGGTAACCGAATCGGACGCAGGCAGGTATCCCACTTCACACTACCATCAGCATTTTCAGCCATGGTACCATCCGCATCACCCTGCGGCATAAAACCGTAAACACAATAGCCGTTACTATCAACCAGATAGCCGTCTTTATCCAAACCGAAATTGCCAACTCGTTTGAGAGTCAGATTGTTCGGATCCGGCTCATAACCAATCGCCGGATCCGGCTTCGGGCCAACCATAAAGAAGCCATTGCCATCCAGATACAGATGAGAATTAATGCCGGTCGGTGCATAGGTACCACCGGTCATATTCAGATCAATCGAGGCAACCTGAGAGCCGTAACCGATCTGCGATGCGTTGGTACCGCCATATTGGTTTCCGCCCGCCGTACTGTTGCTGATCGAAGTATACATGGACTCACTGAACGAAGTAACGCCCGGCTTAAAACCATATGTATTGGCATTAGCGATATTGTTGCCAATTACATTCATTTTCTGCATGTGGGTCTGCAAACCCGCAATTGCAGCGTACATAGAACCTGTCATAAGTTTTATTTGCTCCTTCCAATTCATACGGCGCAGTCGGAAACCGGTCATACGGACAGGCTTCCAAAGCACCCTAAAAAGGACCTGCTTTCTTACTTGAGAAGAACAGCACCGTCTATATTGGTAAATACATTGTCACGCATCTCATCTTGTGAAATAGCTGTAATCACTCTGTTTTGCGGCACATTCACGATAAATGCACGTCCTGCATCCAGCACCAAAATATTTTTGGCACCTTTTTCCTGCGCTTTACCGACAGAATACGCAAGCTGGCTCATCAGATCGTCGGTCATTTCAATGCCCCGCTCCTCTGCGCGCTGCTGTGCATGCTTGGAGAATTCCACGGTCGGCGTTGTCTGCTGTTCCGTACCAAGCTGCTCCATACGCTGCCGAAGCAGATCACCAAACGTACCCGTTGAGGCTTGCATCGTCTGCTGCACCTGCTGGCCAAGCGAACTGCTGCCACTAATTCGGTCGATCATATCTTATCGCCGTCCTCACCGGATCCCGTCGTATCAGAACCTCCGGTTCCTTCGGTTCCATCCGTTCCTTCCGATGGTGTTTCCTCTGTCGGCGGCAACTCACCAACTGCCATAATGGAGCTGAGAGCATATGATTTGCCATTCACAAAAATAACCTGCTCGCCGTTATACGTTCCTGTACCTGTCACTTCGCCTACAATTTCCTTCAATCCGCTGGCGCTGGTATATTCGCCGATCGTAACCGTTTTGCCAACCAGTGAAGCCGCATAGGACATCGTAGCCGCATCCGTCATGGTAGCCATAGCCTGAATCGTCGACATCGAAATCAACTGATTCATCATATCGCTCGTGGAAGCCGGATTATCAATATCCTGATTCTGGAACTGCACAATCATCAGCTGAAGGAAATCCTCCATTGTCAGCGTCAGATTATCCGCGCTGCTGTCCTTCAAATAGCCAACGTTATTGTCCGTATCTGAACTTGAGGTCTTCGTAGTCTGCGTATTGGTAGAATACGTACTCTGATTAGAAGTTCTAGCTATCGTGGGGGTAAATAAATCACTCATTGTATGTTCTCACTTCCTTTCCATCAAATCGTATCCAGTTGATAAAGGCCTAAGCGCAGCTGCCCCAAAAAGCTGTCCTGCTCCGCCTTGCTCTGCTGCGGATGGGATTGCTGTTCCTGCTGCTGCCGGTTCTGCTGATTGTGACCATCATACTGCGGCTGCTCCGGCTCCTGCTGTTGCACCTGAATGTGAACCGTTTGACCGGTACGGTCTTCCAGCAACGCACCCAGATTGCCCGCATGCTGCGCCAACAGCAAAGTAGTCTTTGCGCTATCCGCATAAATCACAAGCCCAAGCTTGCTGCCATGCTGCGCTAACTCAATCGTAATGCGACCGAGATTCTCCGGTTGCAGCTGAATTTGAACCTTATCGCCTACAGTGCTCAGATTCGCCTTAATGGTATCTGCAAGCTGCTTTTCCATATCAGGCGCATTGACATCCACTGTCGGCGTAGCATCACCCACCTTAACCGGTACCGTCTCCACATCACGGAACAAAGGCTGTTCCTGCTGCGTCATAACAACAGGCTGATCGTCCTGCTGGTTCGCTTCCACCAGCTTCTGTCCGGCTGCAGTATCTGCAGTCGGCTGCTGCTCGGTATGCGATGCTGCATCTTGCAACCCTTGCTGCTGCACGCCCTCCTGCGGTACAACAACCTCAGAAGTGGGCTGTGCCTGCTCAGCCGCCATCTGCTGCGGAACCTGTACTGTCGGCTGCGCAGTCTCCTGCTGTAATACAGGAACCGTCGTTTCTGCTGCAACTGCCGTCTGCACAGTCTGTGTAACAGCTGCATCCACCGTGGGCATAGCGGATACCATCATATTATCCACATTCTCCTGCGCTGGCTGCTGCACCGCAACATCCTGCACTACATACGGCTGGAACAACATAGCCGTCAATGCCTGCCGCACATCATCCGATACTTCCGTAACATTCTCCTGCGGAGTTTGCTCGGTCTGCTGCACCTTGTCATTCTGAGTCGGCTTGGACTGCGTCTGCTGGTTATTCGAGTTGGTTTTGTTAGACGATACCGCTTCTTGCTTTTGCGACATCATATCCTGAAAAGAATCTCCATTCGAATCCTTGCCTGCACCCGAACCAGACACCTGACCTTGCTGCATCATCAACTGCATCATCATGTTGATCTGCTCCATATTCATTCCTCTCTCACCTCCTTTCACCTGAGAATAAAGACAGGCGCGGCATGAACAACAACGCCCGCAGTATCCACTTAATGGACAGCCGCGCCTGCCATCACACGGGCATTGGATACAAACTCATCAATAAACTGCTCTTCGCTCTTCTGCACGGATTTTTGATAAAGCTTCCACTTTTTCTCTTTGAGTTTTTCAATCGTCGCCTTATCTGTTTTGGCATGAATTACTTCATTCCGCTTGCTTTCTTCTTCTCTTTTACGCAAAGCAAGTGTCTCCCGTGCTTTTTCGATTTCTTTCTCCTGCACGCGCAGCATCAGGTCATATCCAACTGCGTCTGCAATCGTCATCCCCTGCTGCTTTCTGTCTCGATATTCTTCGTTGACTTCATCAAACCGCTGCTGCAATGCTGCGACAACCGCCTCCTGTTCACGCACACGCGCAATCGCGGCCGCATGCTCAATGCGAAGCGTATCCAGAAGCTGCTCTCGATAATGCAACACCGTCTCCATGGAAAAACGAAACTTCTTCATTGGAATCATCCCCTTTTCTTTCGTATTCCCTTACGAATCACTGTAAAATCGACTCCAACTGATGCAGGCTTTCATCATAACTGAAAGATTCATTAATTCCCTGCATCAAAAACGCGTTGATCTGATCAATTTTGGAAATCGCATAGTCCAGTCGCGGGTTTGTTCCTGCCTTATAAGCACCGATGGATAACAAATCCTCGTTTTTTTCGTAAACGCTCAGGATATCACGCAATTTACTGGCCAGCTCTCTGTGTTTGGGAGAAACAATCTCAACCATCAAACGGGAAATACTCGCCGAAACATCAATCGCCGGGAAATGGTTTGCGTTAGCCAGTTTACGAGACAAAACGATATGACCATCCAGAATACCGCGGACAGTATCGGCAATGGGTTCGTTGGTATCGTCACCCTCTACCAGCACGGTGTAAACACCAGTGATGGAACCGCGTTCAAAATTGCCGCTTCGCTCCAGTAATTTGGGAAGCTCTGCGTAAATAGACGGCGTATAGCCGCGTGCCACTGGCGGTTCACCGACTGCAAGGCCGATTTCACGCTGCGCCATGGCAAAACGCGTCAGAGAGTCCATCATCAGCAGAACATCTTTGCCCTGATCCCGAAAATACTCCGCAATGGCCGTCGCAACCGACGGACATTTCATGCGCAACATGGCAGGCTGGTCAGAAGTTGCAACCACCAGTACTGAACGACGCATACCTTCCTCGCCCAAATCCTTTTGGACGAATTCGAGCACCTCACGTCCACGTTCGCCAACCAGCGCAATCACGTTGATGTCGGTTTTTACATTCTTTGCAATCATGCCCATCAGCGTCGATTTACCGACGCCCGATCCAGCAAAGATACCGATACGCTGTCCCTTGCCAATCGTCAGCGTGGAATCAATGGCACGCACACCGAAATCCACACGCTCCCGAATCGGCGGACGCGTTAACGGGTTAATATATGGGCTGTCCACATAGTAGCTGTCTCCTTCCGGAAAAGGTTCCAGTCCATCAATGGGCTTTCCCATGGCATTGATGATTCTACCGCGCAGGAAATCTCCTACCTGCAAACGCAGCCGACGTCCGGTATTGCGAACGAAGCTGCCGGGTGCAAGTCCATTCATATTCTGATACGGCATCAGCAGCATGCGGTCGCTCTTGAAACCGACCACTTCAGCCAACACCTGACTGTTTGACTCCGCAGAGTAGATACGGCAAATATCGCCGATCGCCCCGCGACCACCCGACGCTTCGATTGACATACCAACGATGTTCTCGATTTTGCCGGTACGGCTCAACATATCGCCGTCTTTAATTTGTTGAATGACTTGCTCAAACATAGGTTTTCTCCCCGAACAGGCTATGAAAAGTTCTCATGGATGACCGAACGAATATTTTCAAGCTGCGTTGACGCGCTTGCATCAATGATCTCATCCGGCATTTCCACAATACAGGTTCCTGTTTCGGCATCCCGCATGGGTACGATTTTGATGTGATCGGATAAGCTGGACAATGCCGCTGTTAGGGACGGATCGCTTTGCGCGACCCCCTTCACATCACAATCTGCAACATATATCTGCACCCATTCGCGACGCTTCATTTTTTCTGTCGCTGCAATAATCATGCGTTTGATGATCTCCTCGCTGCTTTTCAAGCTGACGTGGATCACCTTTTCCGCAACGGCTACAGCGACATCCAAAAGCTCGCCGCTGAGTTTATCAATTTTTTCGTCACGCATATTATTTGCCTGTGTCAGAAAGCGCTGCACCGCCTCCACAGATTCCTGTGCCGCTTTGCGCGTTGCGGCAGAGGCTTCTTCCTCGCCTTTGCGCTGACCTTCCACATAACCCTGATTGTAGCCTTCCTCGGATGCCTGCTGGTGAATTCGTGCCACTTCCGCTTCGGCAGCCTGTTTGGCCTCTTCTATAATATGCTCTGCCTGTGCCCGTGCATTACGGATTAATTCATCTGCCTGTGCCTGTGCCAGCGACAGCGCCTGTTCAAAGCTGCCGCCTGCCGGCTCCTGTATTTCTTGTTCCTGCTCTTCCGCCTTGGCGGCATGAGCCTCCTTAGCTTGCTCTGCAGGTTTTTCATCCGCCGCATCGTCACTGGGAACGTTTTCTTTGAGGCGGATCATTTCCTCCAGCTGACTTACTAACTGTTCCTCATCCGGCAGCTCGTATTCTTCAGCCTTCGGTTTCATGAAATACTTCAGAATACTAGGCAATGATCTCATCCTTTCCGCCCTTCAGAATAATGATTTCATTGCGTTCTTCCAGATCACGAATGATACCAACAATACGCTGCTGTGCCTCTTCCACATCACGAATACGAACATTGGTAGTAATTTCGAGGTCCTCTTCGATATTCTGACGCATACGCGTAGACATATTGGTAAACAGCTTGTTGGCAACATCCTTGTTTGCGCCCTTGAGTGCCAGAACAATATCGCGCATATCGCAATCGCGGACAAAACGCTGCACAGAACGATCGTCCATATGTACGATATCCTCGAATACGAACATACGCTTGCGGATCTCTTCGGCCAGCGTACCGTCGTTCTCCTCCAAGCCGTCGAAAATAGCCTTTTCGCTCGAACGCTCCAAATTGTTCATAATTGCAGCGATATGATCCAGACCGCCAATCTGTACATTCTCCGTAACAATCAGGCTGGAGAACTTCTTCTGCAGCTCGTCCTCGATCATCTTTACTGCCGTCGGCGATGCACTCTCCATACGTGCAATACTCTTTACTACGCGCAGCTTCTTTTTAGGCGGCAACTCCTCCAAAACCGCAGCTGCCTTATCAGGGTCCACATATGACAGCACCAGCGCGATCGTCTGCGCGCGCTCATGCTGCAGCGTGGACAGCAAAGTTTTCGCATCCGTCTTGTTGAGGAACGAGAAAGAACGATTGCTCAGTGCCTTGGTGACCTTGCTCAACAGCTGCTCCGCTGCCTGATCGCCAAAAGCCTTTTGCAGTACCGAACGGGCATATTCCATGCCGCCCTCGGTAATAGCCTTGTTGGTCAGGCACATTTGATAAAAGTCTTCCAGTATTTGCTCCGTTTGCTCCGGATCAATATAACCGAGCTTTGCAACTTCAATGGTCAGCTGCTCCAGCTCATCCGAATTCATGTACTGATAAATCCGGGATGCCTTTTCTGTGCCAATGGCAACAATCACGGTTGCCGCTTTTTGTGCGGGCGTCAACTCTTGCTCAGCCATTTGCACCCTCCCCTCTCAGCCATGTACGAATCATCTGGGCCGCAATTTCCGGATTCTCCTCCGTAAACTTGCGAATCTCCTGCTTCAATTCCATACTCTTCTCGTTCTTAATCTCCAGAACATTGTCAATCTGCTCCTGTGCCTGCTCAGCAGCTGCGGCCTCTTGTGCTGCAAGTTCCTCAGCCTGCTGCGCCAGCAACAATTCTTGCGCCTTCTTGCGACGCTTCGAACGAATTATCAGCAAGACAATCAGCAACAGCAGCAGTCCAAATACGCCTGCACCAACATACAGCGCCCATTTGGGAATCTGCAGACCCGAAAGGAGCGGCGCGGTTGTATTGTTTGCATCCGGATTGTAGAACGGTGCCACCAACACATTGATTTTATCCGCTTGCTGATCCGTCGAAATACCAGCCGCACGCGCAATATGACTGATGAGCTGTGCGGTACCCACATTACCGGCAGTATCCTGATTGATGGTAACCGCGATCATCACATCAGTTACAACACCAAAATTCTGCTCACTCTGCTGGGTAGTGGTATTGACATTCATGTCCTCCGTACCACTGTTTTTCAGATACTGCTCATTGCCGTTTACGACATTCTGCGACTCCATATAAGTCGGAATATCGGCATTGGTCGGTGTGCCAACCGTACCGCCGTTTGCCGCGTCCTCACCGCGTACCAGCTCCTGATCGTACTCACGGTGTCCGATGATACCCTCGCCATCCGGTGCCCCTTCCGGCGTGGTGTACTCGGTTGTCTCCTGTACGCGGTGGCTGACGTCTACCGTACTGGTTACGCTGACACGCACATTGTCCGTGCCGTAAATCGGACTAAGTGCTTGCAATACTTCATTGCGAACACGGTTATTGACCTGATTCTCCAGGCGCAACTTCAGGTCCGATGCGGATGCTGTCGAAGTATCCGTACTCCCCGGCGTATAGCTGTTGCCGATGGAGTCCGTAATCGTTACGCTTTCAAAATCCAAGCCTTGCACACTATGCGCAACAAAGTTACCGATTGCATCGACATAACTGTCCGGCAAAGCCCCGCCATCCTGCATCTCAACAAAAACAGCAGCAGTTGCAGGCGTTGCATTATCACTGTCCAGCACATAGCGCTGATCTGAACCAGGAGAAATATCCACGACTGCATTCTTAACACCCGAAAAGTTCCGGATAACCGCAGCCATACGATCCTGCAGTTCATAATTCTTCAAGGTTTCCCGATCGGATTCGCTCGACATCATGCCGACGTTATCCAGATAAGTACCGTACAAGAAGCCGCTCTTGGGATACCCGTCCACCAGCAGTTTGGCCTGTAAATTAGCAACCTCTGCCTCCGGTACCTTGATCGTGTCACCCTCTATTTTATAATCTGTTGCACCATATTCATCCAACTTACCGACAATCGCTGACGCTTCATCGGTTGTCAGTCCGGTGACCAGCGTTTCATACGGCCGATTGTTCAAAACCAATGCAAGAGCAACGGAAACAGCTATAACCACGATCAATGCGACCACGGTAATTTTAATATACTTGGACTTGTGTTCCCCAACATATAAGTCTTTAACCTTTTTTAGGCCGCTCTGAAATTTCTCTTTCACTATCTTATCCGCCTCATCCCAGAGTTTCCCTCATCCTGGAGGGTTCGCAGTTGCATTATATGCTCATGCGCGAAATTTCACTATAGGCATCCAATGCTTTGTTCCTCAATTCTGCAAGCAACTGGACAGAAAGCTGCGCTTTCGTACCGGCAATCGTTGCAATTGCCGGGTTATCCAATTGACCGGTTGCGAGTAAGTACTGTGCCTGATTATACTCTGCATCGGTTTGCTTTACATCATTAATCGCATTCTGGAACACATCTGCAAACACCGGAAAACCGTTTTGCGAAGAAGCTGTATTATCCTTTGAAGCTGTTTTATCCAGAGAAATCGAATCCCACAAGGGCTGTATCGAACCAATTGCCGCCATTGTATTTGCCTCCTTATTTATTTACCAATATCTAGTGCGCGTGTGGCAACCGTTTTTAAGGTATTAAATGCCGTGACATTGGCAGAATACGCCTGTGTTGCCGCCATAGCATCCGTAATTTCCTTAACCAGATCCACATTTGGCATTTCAACATATCCATCCGCATTTGCATCCGGATGACTCGGATCATACTGCAACTTAAAAGGGCTGGTATCCTCCACGATCTGCGTGACACGGACACCGCCCGTTTGTGACAAATTGTAAGTTTGCGCGGGAACATCACCCGCAGCTTGTGCGAGCACTTGGCGAAATGTATCCCTTCCTCCATCTGCTTCCATCACCACCATTTTACGTTGATAGGGGCCTTCTCCCCCTTCTACGCGTGTGGTATTGATATTTGCAACATTTTCTGAAACGACATCTAACCGAAGCTGCTGTGCTGTCAATGCAGAACCGGTAATATTCATCGAGCTTAGAAAAGCCATAACCAATTTCCCCTTCCTTTACTGTCCGCGGATAGCGGTACGAATCAGCGAAAGATCCGTAGAGATCGCATTCATTACATGCTGCTGCTGCAGAGCGTTTCTGGCCAACTCAATACTCTGCTCCGTCGCATCCACACCATTACCGTCCATGCGGGCGGTTTCATTGTCTGCAACATGTATTGTAGCTTGAGTATTCTCCAATGCATCCCTCATATCTGATGCACTGCCGTTCGACGCAGCCTGTAACCGCGACCGGAATGTTTCCTCAAAGGTAACATATTTGGTTTTGTAATTCGGTGTCTCCACATTAGCGAGATTATCCAAAATCGCCGTCTGCTTTGTCCATAAGAAGTCCATAGAACGCTCCATCATTAAAAGAGCATTGTTGGTTATTGAATTCATTTTACCGGACCTCCTGTATCAGCGTAATTGTTCCAATCTAAAGATTTATATATATATTGTACTATAGATTGTTGACTTTTTCAACCACTTTCGACATCAATTTGCTGCATCACTTGGCATATTACATAATAAAAGAGATTTTAAGCTAATTTACGCATTTTTGGTATATAAGATGGAATATTCCGAGCAATTTGCTTATATTTTCATTCCCGGGGTTGTAATAACCAATAATCATTTGTTAATTTTGTCAAAAGTATGCAGCATAATATATTTTTCAATATATTGCAATATACTAACATGTGGCTCTAATCTATTGATTTTCCAAAAGAAAAACGGATTCGACATTAGGCCTTGTTTTAAAAATTGCAGAGTATTGCATCATTTCAACAAAATGGCGATAGCGCCAATGTAAACGAAGGCAAGGAATGAGGAGTCGAGCTTATCATAGCGGGTGAA
>NZ_JBQKJR010000034.1:0-36384 GCF_052117165.1 Agathobaculum sp. LCP25S3_E8 | reverse complement strand
CCTGTGTAGGCTCGTTTGGTTTATTCGCGCCAGACGTTCCCGGCTTATTCGTGTCAGGTTTATTTGGTTTATTTGTGTCGGGCTGATCTGGCTTATCCGGTGTAGGGTTATTGGGTTTATCCGGCTTGTCCGGCGTCGTTCCACCCGGCTTGTCCTGTGTAGGCTCGTTTGGTTTATTCGCGCCAGACGTTCCCGGCTTATTCGTGTCAGGTTTATTTGGTTTATTTGTGTCGGGCTGATCTGGCTTATCCGGTGTAGGGTTATCCGGTTTATCCGGCTTGGGTTTATCCGGCTTGTCCGGCGTCGTTCCACCCGGCTTGTCCTGTCCTGAATCCGACGCAGCCTCCTTATGATTTTCGATCAGCACCGTCCGGCTTTCGGACAGAATCCCCGCTGCACTGTCCTTGCCTTTGTTGTAGGACGTGGTATATCCGTCTGCGTTGGCTTCCCGTTCCGTTATGGTATAGCTGCCCTGAGACGGAAGCCGTTCGAGCGTGATCTGCTGCCCGTGGATCAGTTGTATATCCGCTTTTCCGTCCTTAAATGTTAGAGTATTGTCCGTCGGCGGCGTCACCGTCCACTCGCTTCCTGTGGTGACCAAGCCTCCAGTATAGTTATAGGTTTCGCTGACGGCGTTCCCGTTCCGGTCTTTTAACTCAATGACAAAGGTAAACGGCTTGGTCTTGTCGCCCTGTTCGCCCGTCACAATGGTACCGATGGTCAAGTCCGGCGCGGGGGTGTTCATATGGTTTGTGAACGTGACAGCAATCGTTCTACCGTTCTGAATCTTTCCGCTGCTGTTCACACTCGTGGAATGAAAAGTCCCGTCCGAAACCTCGTCTACCTGATATTCCGCACCCTCCGGCAAATGCGTCGCCGTTTTCGTTTCTCCATGCTTGAGGGCCAATTTAGCAACGCCGTTGGTGAACGTCATATCGCCGTATGTTCCATTTAACGGGTTGTTCGGGAGCGTCAGCGTGAATAAAAATTCTTTTCCCGCGTCGTTCCCGCCATTTACGGTTTTTGAAACGGATAGGCTGCCCTCGCCCTGTGGAACGCCTGTTTTCTCGCGGGTGATCGTCGCGCTGTGTACCACCGAGCCGACCATGTGTTGGAATTTCTTCGTCTTGCCATCCGCTGTCACCTCAATATCAGGGCTTGGGGAATATTGCCTAATCGCTTCGAGCCATTCGATTTCCGTTATAATCTGAAAGCTATCCGCCGTTGTTATCGGGTAGTTTGAAACCAACTCGACCTCCTGATTGCCATAGACATACTTTACATCATGTAAGCACGTCACACCCTCCGGCAAAATCAGTTGGTACCGTCCATGATAGTATTCCGGTTCTAACAATTTCAGCTTTCCGGTGTGATATTTTCCGTCCTCCGGATTCCATGTAAATTTCAGATCACCTTCAAGCTTCAAA
This sequence comes from Agathobaculum sp. LCP25S3_E8, assembly GCF_052117165.1. NCBI lineage: Bacteria > Bacillati > Bacillota > Clostridia > Eubacteriales > Butyricicoccaceae > Agathobaculum > Agathobaculum sp. LCP25S3_E8. The sequence continues at coordinate 34,957 of NZ_JBQKJR010000034.1, read as the reverse complement.
TCGTCCGCTTCGGGTCGCTCCCTTAATATTCTTCCGTCTATTGCGAATAAATAAAGCGTTTTTGCCAACTCATTAGTTGTAACTGCTTCCACATCATTGTCACGAATGTTCCATTCATTCATCAGTCGCCACAGTGCTAACGACGTGGCATCGTAGGCTTGCTGTTTCGTTACGAAATAAGAACCTCCGTAGTAATGAGCAAAGTACTCCATTGGTGAATAATCTGTATCAACCGCCATACAGTAGGAGTAGGCCGCTTTATAGAACGGCATAGCCTCAATATCGGTTTTGGATAAACCTTTGATTTTTTCATCACCTTCCATATCAAACACAGAGTTTATAAAAACTCGCATTTCTTCAATTTCTTCGGGTTTGGCAGCATTGGTAAATATATGGTGCGCCAATTCTGGAAAAGCATCTACCAACTGAGAGGGCGGAATCAGCATCTTGTTAAACTCCTCCGTCGTCGGGATATACATACTCTCGCTTGATACAATTTCATATAGAGAAGCCCCATTATGTGGATAGCCCGCATAAAGCAATCTGGATAGCTGCTTCAGGAATGTCTCATAATTTTCTTTTCCACCCTCAAAATCGTTCTCTGTCAAATAACCTTCTTTGTATTCTGGAACTTTGACCGTTTCATCAAATATAGTTTCATAATGATGAGGCCACCAGAGCTTATTATTCATGCAGTATAGCAGAAGCCATTCCTGTTCATTATCCGAAGTTTTAAGGTAATGAATCCCATCTTTAGAGACAATGGGCAGGGTATTCGTAGCGTCGTCGCCCGCAAACGCGACCACATTTTCATCTTCACTTGCCGTACACGCTTCGCATACAAAGCCGCAAGGCGTTCCCTCGGTTGCCGGAGCGTAGCCGCACTCGTCGTCATGCTTATGCTGGCAATGCAATTCCGTTGTGATACAACCGTTTTCCACGCTGCATACATGGCCGCATTCAGGCTCCGTAGCGTCGGAGAGCGTTGCCTCGTCGGGCGTTGTGCCGCCGGTCGCTTTGGCAGCGTCAGAGGGCGTTGCTTCATCTTCTGAAACGCTGTCTAATACCGGGTAACAATCCGCCGTATGGATATGGGTGCAGCTTGCGACCTCGGTATAGCAATCTGCCCCATGTTCGTGAGTACAGGGGCTTTCCTCTGTTCCCTCTACATAGCCGCAACGATCATCATGGGCGGCGTGGTGTTCGCACAGGCCGATTATCCCAACGCCCTCCTCCTCGGCGGCAAGCGCGGCTGTCGGCAGCAATCCCGCGATCAGTCCGACCGCAACCAGTACGGATAAAATTTTCTTCTTCATAAAATCATGCCTCCTCTCTGGACGTTCCTCTACTGAATCAGCCGCAGCAAAAAGGCGAATCCCGCCCATGGAAAAACCATGTGCGTAATGCGCCTAAAAATATTTTATGAGAACAGCACAAAAGGACAGAGTTATGCTCTGTCTGTCTGTCTGTCTGTCTGTCTGTCTGTCTGTCTGTCTGTCTGTCTGTCTGTCTGTCTGTCTGTCTGTCTGTCTGTCTGTCTGTCTGTCTGTCTGTCTGAGTTTATCGCGCCCGAACATCGTTTGTCAACCCTATCCGCAGGAAAAATCAGAAAAGTTTTTATAAGTTTTTATAGGTTAAATTATACTACAATACACCGCGAAAAGCAAGGGATTTGGGGAAAACGACACTCATATTTTGGAAAACATTTTACACTTCCCGTGTTTTCTTGTTTAACAATTTTTGTTTTACGCTGGTTCAAAAAGTAATCTTTCGAGACAGTGAAAAAGCCACTATGCTCAAATCATACTTCGACCGATTTTTTTGACTGAATTCATGTGACGACAATGGGCAAGAAACTTGAGCTTAGATGGGAGGCTTGAGTCATCTGTGGGAGGTGAGGGATCACGTGTTTTGCCTCTGACCACACTCTCTCGCTGCATTCACTTTTTGAACTCAGCAACCTCAGATGTTCAGCCACAGCCGGAACAAGCCGAGAACCAACATATGAGCAGGATAAAACGCATAATTGAACCACTTATTTTGCTTGCCTCGTTCCCCGTTGTAGGTCAGGGTCAATCCAAATCCAAGCAACGCCCAAGGCTCTTTATACATGGAGATAAAGCTGAAAGGGATGGCCAACCCTTTCCGGTTATGAAAAATATAGAAGAAATATCCTGTAAGAATAGCGTGGTGTTCATAATCTAAGCCAGTAAGCATAGCTGCGAGACACGTTACCGCCACAATCACAAAAGATACCGGATACCACGCAATCCTTGGGAGTTTTCCTTTCAGCGCATCAATAGCCCATAGGGAGAGCAACACCAGTACAAAAGTAAAGAGGATACCATGACCTCCGGGTTCTCGTTGCCCTGCCGGACCCCGCGCCCATCCCGCTGGGTAATATCGGAGGGCCGCCAGGGACAATCCAGATGATTGATCGCAATTACCTTGTCCTGCACATTCACGCCGGTTCCCAGCTTATTGGTGCTGCCCAGCAGGATGCGGACTTCACCCTTACAGGTGCGCTCAAACAACGCCTGCCTCTGGGCCTCGGTCGCGGCGTCGTGGATAAAGGCAATCTGGGATTCCGGTACACCCTTTTCGAGCAGCACCCGCTTAAATTCATCATATACATTGAAACGCCCCGCCTTGGGCGTACCCACATCACAGAAAATGAGCTGGGTGGAGGAAGCGGCGGCGGTGTCCGCCCAAACCTGATATACCTCGTCAATGCAGATGTTCAGCTTGCTTCCCGTTCCGTCCGCCGTGGGGAGGATCATACGGGGGTCAATCGCCATCATGCGGGCCTCGCTGGTCAGCTTCAGCATATTATCTTCTTCCGGCTTTACACGGCCAGCGCGGATTGCGTCCGCCCGCAGGATAAACTCCGCCATGATCGCCCTTTGCGCGGGGGTGGCCTCTGTGGGAATGATCTGCGCCTTTCCGCCCTGAATGGCTGGCAGACCGGGAATATCAAGCATATCCGCCGTTTTGATGTCTGCAACCTCTCTGAGAACCGCCATCAGTTCCGGCAGGTTGTAGAATCGCACAAAGCGGTCCCGCATCCGGTAGCCGCCGCCTTCCGGCCGCAGCTCAAGCACGGAAGTCCGCTTGGCGAAGTGGGCGATCCAGGTATCGAAATAGGACCAGCCGAACCGCTCCAACTCCTGCGGCTGTAAATATCGCTGCATGACAAACAGCTCGGAGATGGAATTGCTTATCATTGTGGGCTGACGGGATCTTGGCGAAGCAGGGTGCCAATCCTGCTCTGGCCTGAGTGGGTATCGCTCTGCACCTTAATTGGCCGTCCTTAGATGCGGAAATGATCCGCACAGGTGGTCTTCGCGCACTCGGCCTGACGCTGGCTCCGTCAGCTGATGTATCTATGCTACCGGATATGACTGCTTGGAGCAGTATTTTTCAAGGTACTGTGAGATTAACTGATCTCACTAAGATTGTAACTCTGTGTGTTTCAGAATTACATAAACAGAATGGAAGGTTACCTACCCAAAATGGAAGGTTTTAGAGTTTTGCCTCCAATTCAGACAAAAATGCAATGGTCATTCGCAGGTTCTGCTTCTGATCCATAGCTTTAAATTCTCTCCCCGACAAAAGATAATCCAGGGAGACATCGAAGAATGCTGCAAGCTCCACAGCCAGTTCAACTGAGCCGGTCTGCTTTCCGTTTTCAATTTTCAGGATGTATGTACTGGTGATGTTCATTTTCTCTGCCAGCTGCTCCTGCGTAAGTCCTCGGCTTTTCCGTAAATTCTTGATTCGAGCGGCATAGCTATCTCTGTTGAAGCCCATAACACTTTCCTCCGTTTTCTGAAATTTGGATGAGACCGAATTTCAGTTCGGAGGATCACGGCACCCAACAGAAAGATTATCATTAAAAAATAAATTGCCGATCCCGTGCAAAAATGGAGAATCGGCAACCTGTGCTTGATCTGCATTAAAAAGTCCAGGGCGGGATACAGGGGCAGCAGGCGGAGGTTTTTCTTTCTTTCTTTCTTTCTTATATGCCCAGCTTGCGTATCCCGTTTTTTTCTTGACAGTCTTCCTCGTGCTGTCCTGAAAGCAGTGTGACTCGGCTTAACCAGATGGAACAACTTAATGCGGCAGCTGTTATCTGCCATGTTGCATTTCTCCTTGTCCACTTACGCGGCCGGCACACAGACAGCCAGCATCACCCCCTTAAAATTTTTGTTCTTCGGCAAATGCGACTGTCTTGCCGATAATGTAATTCAGTTTTATGTATCTCAGGCTTGTTGGTTCGTGCATCGCGATACATCTAACAAGCGAATTGTGTCGCATTCACCCGCAAAAAGATGTATTGTAGAATATCTTTGAGGTGAACTGCAATGTATGACTTCTCCTATCCATTGGGGAATGCGGTGAAGAGCACACGTTATCGGCGCGGTCTGACCCAGCTTCAGGTAGCAGACATGGCGGATATCGATGTGCGAACCGTGATGAATATTGAGAACTACAAGGCAAATCCCAAGATGGAGGTGCTCTACCCTTTGATCCGTGCCCTCCGTATTGATGCCAGAACCATTTTTAACCCTGAGCAGCAGCGCGCCTGAGCAGCAGCGCGAAACTCCCGCTCTACAACAACTTCGGCTTATGATTGAGGAATGCAGTGAGCAGGAGGCCGAAGCGTTGATCCCGGTGGTGGAATCGGTCATTGCCGCACTCCGGACAAAGGACGCCATTGAGATTGGATGACTATATAAAAAAACAGAGCCTGCTTTTCCCCGGCAGGGGGATCAGCAGGCTCTGTGCTTTAAGCATCCGGCTCGTCGCTCAATACCATCTTCAGTTTTACCACATTGACCATGAATTCCTTTTTACATTTTGGACAGTATAGCGGGAATTTTACTAAAACCGTTTCTTCATATACTTTGACTTTCGTTTTGCTGCCGCACTGAGGACAGCAGATCCATTTTGACTCATGCCGCATAGCAATCACTCATTTATTCGTAGTTGCAAGTTAGATAATTGCAGTCGGTTTTTCTTCATTGATATCCAATCATTCTATGAAAACGCCGCCAATTTCGCCAGCAGATACGCCAGAGAACTATCATAAAAGACGAAATCATCGATCAGTCCGGCATTTTTTGCATCTATGACACGGCTGCATACGGCGAACTGTTCCGGCCTGACCAGAAGCAGGATCTTGAGGTCCTGTTCAACCTGCCGAAGAGGTTGGCAGATCCCGACCGCCTGATCCATATCCGCCTGATCCACAATATCCAATATCACCACATCCGCATGAAAGATATCAACGCCGACCACAGCCTGCGGATAATGGAGCTGGGCCGCCCACAGGAAGTCAAGCTCCGGCTTTGCCTGGATGGCCGCTGACAACCCCTGTCCCAGCACCTTATTGGATGATATAAACAGCACTGTTTTCATGATCGGCACCTTCTATCCAATCCGATAAATACAAATGGTTTTCTAATCGCTCCCGCCTGCTCCGGCTTCCATGGGCCGAGCCTCCACAGCCGCGCCGCCTGACTCAAGCCCAGGGGTCGGCGGACTTAGGGGTGCGGACACCGGTGAGCAGATATTGCTCCCAGAGGAACCATTTCCCATCGCTGCCCCGCTGTCGGAGTTTGATGGGGCGAGGGCTGTCCGCGCCGCCGCAGGGGATAAACAGTTTCATATAGCCCTGCTCCTCACCGGAAACATGGTTGCTTTCCACCCGGATGGTATAGGGCTGGGCGGGTGTGTAATTGTTGTCGGGGGTAGAGCCGTCGAAGTAGGTGAAGGGAAGGTAGGTCTTTCCGTCACGGAAGCGGTCGTTTAAGAAGGAGATCTCCTGTCCGTTCAAAGGACGGGGCCCCCGCAGCCAATTCAGCATATCCGTGCCGATCTGTCGGTCAGCGGCATAGGCGCACAGGGCCAGCACGGTCAGCGCCGCCGTCTGAAAGGGGGTGTCAAGGGCCGCCTCCGGGAGAGCCTGCAGCTGGGCAAGGCTCTCAGGGAGGGCCGCGAAGGTAAAGGTTTCCCGCTTGTTTCCAATGGCTGTGGCTGCCGTCGCCGCGGCATCCACGGCGGACTGCTTTAGCCTGTCAAAAATACTCATACAAATACTCCTTTCACGCCTGTCCCACACTCGTGCGCCTGATGTTCTATCAGCCATAGGCGCGTATCAGATCCATACAGGTCATGCCCTCGCCAAAAAAGGGCGGACACACACCGGTTTCACGATCCTGCTGGATATGGAGAGATTCGCCGGAGGGGTCGATCAGCACCGGGAAGCTGCCGCTCATGCGGGTGCCCGCGCCGTCCGAGAGGTCCAGATGCAGGCAGTCGCCCTCCATACGCCAGATGCCGGAATACGAGTACGCATACTCCTGCCCATCCTCCGGCTGATGGTAGAGATCGATGCGTCCGGAATAGTCCGGGTCGCTGTCGCCCCAGCCGAACTCCATGTACCACTGCTCGCAGGTCCAATTTGTGTAAGCCAGCCCCCAGTCTGTGGGCGGCAGCCACCAGTCGTCCCCGGACGGCTCCCAGTCCTCGGGGTAGTCCAACCCGGTCACATAGCCCCAGATGCCGAAATCCATCAGCATGGGAAGGTAGTTCTCCCCGGTGGGCACGATGGGAATGCCGTATTCATCGGTCAGCGGGAGCCACTTCACCTCCACGCCATCGTTTGCCACAAGGACGATCTCCGTGTCCGGTTCATCCCGCCATTGCTCATAATTTACGAATATCAGTACAGGCTGGGCACACTCCTCCCGGTAGAGCACCTCACCCGGTACAGGCCAAACGCCGTTACCGAGAGATTCCCAGGTGACATGGTTCACGGCAAGGCTGGTATTCTCATCCCGGGGAACGATGCAGAATAAATCACCCCAACCTGCGCCGAGGATACATTCGGCCGGTATATGCAGCAGAAACGGCATCGCCTCGACCAATCCGGCACAATTCTCCACCAGCCAGTCCGACAGTGGGGTGGAGTCCCCCTGCTTCCTGTATCCCAGATAGGCGACCGCGCCGGCGTACTGGTCATCGTATGCCATGGCGTCATACAACAGGTTCAGGGACTCCTCCGCCAATTCCGCCTCCGCTGTTTCTTCCCCGCTGCCGGAGAACACACCCACCCCGGAATCTTTTTCTCCCTTGCTGCCGGAAAGGGTGCCTATCGCACCGTCCGTTTCAACGGGCGGTGTGTCTTCTCCTCCGCAGGCGGACAGGCCAAGGGCCAGTGCCATGCACAAAATCGCCGGGAGAAAGCGGCGCCGGAGCAAATTCTTCATCATCCGGCCTCCTTCTCAGAATTTCCCGCTGCGGCCGCTGCCGCCGCCCCCGCTTTCGCTGTAGGTGCTGCCGCCGCTGCCGCCCGAGCTCTCTTTCTGGATCTTGGTGCGTGTTTCGGTGGTATGGGTGTACCGGTCGTACTGCTTTGTCAGGTGTAAGCCGTCAGCGGTGAGGTACGCATCGGCTTCCGCCTTTTGATGGACGGACTTCATCTTACGCAGCAGCCATAGGCAAACCGTCCCCGCGGCCAGACAGGAGCATCCTGCTGAAATGACGAACCAGATCCAGTAAGGACGGCGCACCGGCTTGCCGGCGTCGGCCTTTGTCAGATATTCCTCACAGGCGTCTAAGTAATTGGAAATGCCGCCATACCAGTCGTCTTCCCCAAAATCTCCAAGGAATCGTTCTTCCAGCTTCTCCTGCCCATATTCATCAAAGGCATACTCGGCGTATTCGCCGTAGACGAACATGGCATAGTTCCGCTTGGCCATGCTCAGGAGCACGATGATCCCATCCCGCCCGCTGCCCATACCGAGCTCATTGCCGTGGTAGAGCTGATAGGTGACCTCATAGACACTGCCGTTTCCGTATTCCGTGTAATCATCCACAAGAGCAAAATAAACGCCGCAATCCTGCTTTTGGGAAATGGCTTCGGCCCGAGCCTCCAGCTTTTCCCACTTCTCATAGGGAAGAAGGTCTGCAGCATCAAATACATACCGCATCGTGACGCTGCCCTGCACCGGTTCTTCCACACCGGCATCCTCGCCGGAGCCGGCCGGCGGGCAATTTGTGAGGATGTAATCCTCCGCCGTTTCTGCCATGGCGTCCACTGCCTGGGTCAGCGCCACGGCGCTCATGGTCATGTCCTCGCCGTTCCACGCCCGCGCCGCCATATAGGGCTGTACCGCATCGTAGACGGCGCCGGACAATTCCTGGCCGTTGCCCCGCTCATCGCTCAGTCTGGCGTAGACGCACCAGTCATTTTCGTCAACCATCCTGTAGGTATCCCCATCCTGCGCTTCCAGCAGAATGGTCAGCGTAACGCCCTCCTTGTGCTCGCCATAGCCGTAATCATATTCCTCATAGATCCCCGCGGCGGCGTCGCCAAGTCCGTCATAGCTGTTTTGGGTCAATACATCCACCCGCAGATCAAGGCCCAGCGCCTGGGAGAGCTGGGGGAGGGTCTGTTCTCCCTGCATGGTCAGTTCCTGCGATCCCAAGGATTCCGTTTCGTCATAGATCACGCCGTACTCCATTGCCGCCATTGCGGGAGTGCAGAGGGACAGCGCCAACAGGAACGCCAGCGCGAGAGCAGTATATGCTTTCTTCATATCCGGTCCGCCTCCTTTCTCACGGCAATAGGACCAGCGCCGAACTGATCACAGACAGGGAGACGGCGATGGCGGCAAACAGCCCCCAGAACTTCCCCCAGCTGACCGGCAGGTCGCCCACCAGCTTTCCGGTCTGTCCATTCATGGCAAAGAGGAAGTCCTTCCCATGCCACTTGGTATTCAGCATCCAGACGGGCATCAGGGCGTAATGCACCTTGCCCCTGCGCAGGTGAACGCTGCTGTCTCTGATAACGCAGAGGTCATAACGCTTCACTGTGCCGCGCAGCGCGGAGGCAAGGGTCCCCTCACAGCGCTGATCCGCCCGCTGCCGGCTCTGTTCCACCGTCACATCGAACTTATCGGCCAGGAAGCCGGGGAGATACGCGGTGGAAAACGGCTTCAGCTCCTTGTAGTCATAGGGTTCAATGGAGTCCATGTGGCCGTCCGGCATCTTGCTGGAGGCGTCCACCGGCACCTTCTCAAAGGTGACGGCTCCGGCCCGGTAGACATCGTAGTGTTTCGTCTCCGTGATCTCGTAGTCGCCGGAGCGGTATGTACGGGAGCGGGCAGCCTCATAATGGGCGTCGCCCTCCGCCTCGCCGTCGAACATCCAGAAGGGAACATAGATCCCCCGGATCTCCTGCACATGATTTTCACCGGTAAAGCTTTTCGGCAGGAAAAATTTCCCTTTGTAGTGGGACTTGAGGGCCTTTACCGCATCCTCCTTGCTCAGCTTGAACGGAACGATGAAATCCGGCCGCAGTGCCCCGGAGAACTGGCCCGGCACCACGGTGGGGTTCCCGCAATAGGGGCAGGAGGTCGCCGCCGTGCTCTCCTCGCAGATGAGCTCCGCGCCGCAGCTGGGGCAGCCGTAGGCCCGCATACCGTCGCCCTCAGCCCCCCAATCCTCGCAAAAGTCAGAGGTGTCCCATGCGCCTCCATCCGCGGCTGGCGCGCCCTGCCCGGCGCCGCCTTCCTCCGTCGCCTGCTGGGCTTCTGCCGCCTTTTTTTCTTTCTCTGCGTAGAGCGCCTCGATCTCCGCCACATCATAACTGGCGCCGCAGTATTCGCACTCCAACCGGCCGGACGCACCGGAGAAATGCAGCGGTCCCGTGCAGCTGGGGCATTGATAATTTGTTACCTGTGTTGGCATCTGAAATTCCTCCTTCCCATGCCGGCGCTGTAACGGTCTATACCGAAACAGGCCGTAATCCGCAGAAGATCAGCCGAGCGGGTCGGTGAGCAAGCTGTCCAGCGTCAGGACGCACAGCTGCGCGTCGTACTTCGGCATAAACGGCAGGCTGACTTCGTTCTCCCCAGCGCCGATCACCATCTCCTCGCCGCTGGGACTCATCAAAATCGGATAAGTCTCCGAGATATAATACGGGCCGTCTGTGACGCCATAGTTATCACCGCCAACAAGGGACAGGCTGACGGTCACATAACTGGGCCCATCCATGACGGATGTGGTCGTCCAGAAACCGCTCCACACCTCTTCCCACGTCGTTTTAGAAGGATCGGCACCCTCGTATTCCCAATACAGTTCGACCGTTCCTCCCATCTCATCCTCGGGAAAGAACCACAGGTAGTAATTTGCCGCACGGCTCGTGTCCCATGCCGCTGCCTGCGTTGTCCAGCTGCCGCCGAGCCCGGAGGCATATACGCCGCTCCAGCCGTCTGCCAGCCACGGTGCAAGCTCGGAAGGAACGCCCTGCCAGCCGTATTCCGTAAAGTCGAAGGAGAGGTAGTCTCCGTTTTCCGAGAAACATGGCACGATGTGCCCCGTTGATGTATAGAGCTGCGGCTCCCACACGCAGCTGTTGCCTGCGTTGTCTACGATCTGAACCTGTATGTAGGACAGGTATGCGTATGCATCGTCCCCGCCGGCTGCAAAGATCAGCAGCGGATCTCCAACTTCAGACCGATAGAGAACCTCGATGACCTCTTCGGTATCTGATTTCGGATCCCACCGCATGAGATTGACGGAAACCGTGGCATTTTCATCAAGCGGCACGAGACAATACAGATAATCATCGTCCCCGATGGTATGCCCCGTATCGATTTCGGAAATAAAGGGGTATTTCTGCAGCATCGCCTGGTCTGTTTCTGACAGCCAATCTCCATCAGACGCTTCTCCGGTATAGCCCAGGAAGGCCGCGCCGAACATGGTCTGCGGAAAAGCCATTCTCTCCCGCAGCCAAACAAGAGATTGTTCCGCTTCCGCGGAGAATCCGGTCGGTGTCGGTTGCATATCCGATCCCCCGGCCCCCGGGCGCAGCTTTTCCGGCAGTTTCTGATCGGGCATACCAGACAGCGTCTCACCATCGGCGCTTCGATTTGGTTCGTCTGTTCCCGCTTGCTGTTTTTGCGCGCAGGCACAGAGAGACAGCATCAGAACCAGTATTAGAAAAAATGCGATCACTCGTTTTGATGTCCTTTTCATAACTGCTCCTTTCAAATGTCACTGCTCCATACCATTGCGCAAATGGGGATCGCTCCGCCCCAAATGGGGCGGGAACGATCCCCATTCTGGTGTCATCCAATGCTGTCCGGCATAGGCTCCTCCGCATCGATCAGAGGCAGATACCAGCTGTCATAGAGATTGGGCAGATCCTCCTCATCCACATCCACCCAATAGGTCCCCCACGGGCGCAGGTAGATATCATAGTGGAACGCATCTCCGCCGTTTTCGTAATCACCGTCAATGTGGATCATGTCCCCATAGTCCACCAGTCCCGGGTCAACGATCCAGTCCCCGTGCTCCAGCGCAATATCCGTGAAGGCACCGCCCTCGGATGTCATGGTGCCATATATGCTGGTCCCATCATCACTGAGGCTGACCGATGCGGAAACCATCGGTTCCGACTTCGTGTAGTCCTCATCCCAGAGGGTGACAGTGCCCGTGCCGTCCCCGCCGATGTCAATGGCGCCGCAGATGTCCCACCAGGCGCCCTCCAGATCCTCGTAATCGCCCGAGCAGCCGGTCATGATCCACCAGCCGTACCAGTCGCCGTTCCACCAGTCCAGCAGTATATCTCCGGTCCCAGTATCCTGACCTGTACCGCTTCCCGCCGTTTCCCGGCTGAGTGTGGACGGATCGACGGTGATCTTACCGGTTTTGTCGCCGAATGCCTCCTCAAAGGTCACCTCGACCTTGCTGGTGGTATCCGCCAGCACAAAGGCGGTGCGGAGTTCAAGGGTTTCACCCGGCGCGACATCCGTAAATTGACTGTCGATCACCGTGTCGTAGGAGTCGCTGTTCGCAAAGACGGTGGCAATAGCCAATTCTGCGCCGTTCTGTATCGCTGTTTCAGAGATGGACCATACATAGGAGCCGCTGTCCTTGCTGTTGTTGGTAAAATCCAGCGTCAGGACCAGCGCGTCGTTTCCATCTGAGTCCTCCATGATGCTGGCCCCCTTGTAGAGCAGCGCATAGTCCCCGATCTGGAGCGAATTGGACTCTTTCGGGTCGTCCTTGCCGCAGGCGGCCAGACTGAGCAGCATCGCCGCCGAAAGCAGGACGCAGAATAACCTCGTGCGTTTCATGTCAGGCCCTCCTTAAAAGCCACTGAGTTTGAATGCAACCAGTTCCATTGCGGACTCGTCCGCTCTGTCTTCGGTCATAATGGCAAGGATGCTGCCGTCAGCCAGCTTCGCGCCGCCGCAGAACCAGGGATAGTCCGTGCCGAACAGGTCGCCGTCATCCGCCTCGCCGAGATAGGCGCCGTCCTTGGTCCAGAGCACCACCTCACGCATATTTCCGTCCAGGGCCAGATAGCCATTTGCGGTCTGCGTAATAAAGGTAATGCTTCCCAGGCCGCTTCCGTCGGAATCTGCCAAAGTCATTTGCAGCGCGCCATTGCTGTCATAGACAAACACCTTGTGACCGCTGCCATCCACGGCAGACCCGCAGACATAGATGTGGCTGTCGTCGATCAGCAGATGACTGAGGATATCCACTTCCTGGAATACAATGGGCTCCGTCTTGAGGGCTCCGCCGGAGAGGGTGATCTTTTCACATTCCGGGCCGGAGAACCAGCTGACGCCCCAGGTCCCGGATGGGTGCATGGTGACGTGATCCGGGCCCTCATAGGACGCCGTCTGTGCGCCGTCCTTCCAGCTGATCAGCGGCTCCATAAAATTCGCCAGCCAGAGGGTCCCTGTGGTGTCGGCGGAAATATCCTCATATTCCGCGTCCAGCACAATATCCTCCGCAAATTTCAAAGAGGCGCCGTCGTAATCGAAGCGCTTCAATTCTCCGTCCACCAGAAGGTAAGCCTGATCTCCTGTGACAGCAGCCGCATGATCGAAGGTCTCCTTTGTGATGATGCAGTCTGTAATAGGCAGCCACTGGCTGCTGAGCGTATACGTCGTCCCCACCATGACGCTGCGGGGCTGGGCGGAAAAGGGCTCACCCTCCCAGTACCAGGGGCCATCCTCGTTTCCGGTATCCTCCAGATGGATCGTCAGGCCGGAGAGCAGCTTGTCTACACGCTCATCCTCGAACTCGCCGATGATCTCCATAAATACGGTGGCTCCCGCGCCCTCCACCCGGTTCATATACCGCAGGCAGGGGGAGCCCCAATAGTTTCCTTCTGCTTTGAGGCAATCGATGCCGCCGACGGGAGTAAGATCATAGGCCTGATCGACTGCATATTCGTACTCGTCAAAGCCGTAGCTGGTGAGATAGTCCCGGAAGGTATACGGATCTTCCACAGAAACGCGGATCTCCGCATCGACGATGCTTCCATCCTCGCCTTCCTTGGGAAGCGTCAGGATGATCTTGGAGGATGTTTCATCGTCATGAAGGTCGTCCTCCTCATAGACCCAGCCGTCCGCCTCATCGTAAGTAAGATCCCACAGATTTGTATGGATCGTTGTTCCGCTTCCCGCTTCCACAGGAGGCTTTGTCTGCTCGGTTCCTTCCGATGTCAAGCTGGGCTCCGGGTTGTCCTTGCCGCAGGCAGTGAGGCTGAACAGCACCAGCGCCGCAAGGAACAGGCACGACAGCTTGAACTTGGTTTTCATGGCCATTCTCCTCTCTGTCCTTTCTTATTTTTTGTTGCTGAAAAACGGCGTCAGCAGCTCGGCTACCTTGCTGATGGGCATGGTCTGCAGGATCACCTTGCCGGGTCCCCGGACAACGGTATTGAAAATACCCTCGCCGCCCAGGAGCATGTTCTTTGCGCCCTTGACCGCAACCACATCCATGGTGCAGCTCTCCTCCATAGCCGCCAGGTACCCTGTGCTGACCAGAAGCTCCTGTCCGGCGCTCAGGTCATACTCTGCCGCGTGACCGTCGATCTCAATAAAGGCGATCCCGTTTCCGCTCAGTTTCTGCATGATGAAGCCCTCGCCGCCAAAGATGCCGGAGCCCAGTTTTTTCTGGAAGTGCATGGATAGTTCCACACCCTCCTCAGAGGCAAGAAACGCGCTTTTCTGCACAATCATGGACCGGCCGGCACTGATGTTCAGAGCCTTGATGGCCCCGGGAAAGCTGGAAGCGAAGGCGATGAACCCGTCCCCACCCTCTGCGGTGAACTTGTTCTGGAATGCGGAATCACCGGACACCAGCCGCCCCAGCATCTTCTTCATACCGCCTCCGGTGGTGGTTTCCATTTTCATATTTGGGCTCATCCAGCTCATGCTGCCGCTCTCCGTGATCATGGATTCGCCTGGGGACAATTCACATACGACGACCGGCAGATTTTCTCCTAAAATTTCATACTTCTTCATGGTGAAGCTCCTTTCATTTTCGTTGTTTTCTATTGCTCCAAGATATTCTTATCCGTTGATTGCGCCGCCGCAAAACTCGCAGCAGCCGCTAGCATCCGGTGTGGTGGTCGCCCCGCAGTACGGACAGGTCACCGCCGCCTTGGGTGCTGCGGCCGCGGCCGCTTCCTCCCGCGCCTGCTGCCGGACCTGCAGCAGCGCATCCCGGATCTCACAGCCCATTTCCTCATATTGCCGGTATTCCACGCTGGAGCGCACCTCCTCCGCGTTGGAGGTCAGGGAGCCGCCGCCCATTCCGCCGGCTTTAGCCCGGAGACCCCCGCGGGGTCTGCGCATGGCGTCGGGCCCATCCAGCAGTGTTTCCTCATCGTTATCCACTGAGCTGCTGTTGAGTTGAAAGCGGATCTCGCTGAAATAGGGATTGTTGACGTTGATCACGATGTAGAAATCGTAGGAATAGGCATACCGTTTGGGATTGAAGCTCTGCCGCTCTCCATCCTTATCCCTGTATTCGATCTCCGTCCTGCGCTCGTCGATGTCCAGCTTGCAGCCGGTCACATCGGAGAAGGACAGCACATCCGGATTGGCCTCCTCCCAATTTCTGGCGGAGGTGACCATAAACAGACCCGCATCCTCGTCCAGCAGCACCTTGGTACGCTCACCCAGAGTACGAGTGGTGCGAAAAGAGGATACCTTGGCTTGATTGGTCTCCCGGTAGGCCAGCTGCTCCTGGATCTCCGCCACCGTGCTCTGGCGGCGGTCGCTGAACCAGGGGGAGAGCTTGGCGGCACATTCCTTGCACAGATTGCCGTCCTCCAGCTTGCGGTTGCCCAGCAGCCCGATCTCGCCGCCGCAGGCCGAGCATTCCTTTTTATCAAATAGTTTTCCAAAGAGCCCCATCATCTGCACCCCTTTCTGAAGCCGCTTACGCGGTGCCCTTCATCTGCATGGCGCCGTAGACATACAATCCCGGCAGCAGAAGGTTGAGCACCAGACTGGTGATGCTGAACTGGCCTCCGCCTACAAAGCCGATGATGATGGAGATAATCGCTAAGATCGCAATGATAATGCCCCATTTGACGCAGGAAGCGGCCTTCTGGGGTGCGCTGCAGGCCCCGATGCCCTTAATGCCCGCGATAAACTGGATCACAGAGGCCACAGTCACAAGAATAGAGCTGGCATAGAGCAGGCCGGTACCCTCCGCGCTCCCCGACAGGGCTGCCAGGGCGCTGACGCCGAGAATGGCGATGACGCCGGCGATGGCGGCGATGATGCCGCCGATGATCATGAGAATGGATGTGACTTTCAAAATCTTCTGACCTTTCATTTGTAGTACCTCCTATGTTCTGTTTTTATGGATCGATTTGCGTACTATGGCTGTTCATCCAGCAGGCACAGGGCCAGCTCTGTAAAATACGCCCAGAGCTGCTTCGCTGTTTCCTGATCCAATTTCTTCTGCTGCTGTTTGCCGTCAGAGTAATAGAGGGTGCAGGCCGGCTTTTCCGAGCTGCCGTCCGGCTGCTGCTCCAGACGGATCTCCTCCGCAAACGCGGTGAAGGCATCCCACTCCTCATCTGACACGGCCCAGTCACTCCTGATCTCCTGCTTCCGACCGGACGGGGTAAATCTGGCCCGGAGGATATATGGGGCGTCCTCTCCGTACACAACAGACGGACCCCGGTCGAATTGGAAGGAATAGTCCTTGGAGAAGAGAGCCCCGGACTGACCCATATAGAAGCCGCTCAGCTCCGGCGTGGCATAGCGGGGGATCTCCCGTCCAATGGGGTCGGCCAGCTCCTCCAGCAGAGCGATCAGCGTATGGATACGGCGGTCGTTTGGCGGATCATAACGGATGCTCCGTGTTCCGTCTTCTGTGCTCCAGGTCAGGATCAGGCTGGTGGAGTCCCCGCCATCCATGACTTCGATCCCCGGTGGCAGCTTCACCTCACGCCGGTTTTCCGGGATGGGCTCCATTAGCGGGTAGAGCTCCAGAATGATCTGCTCCACATCCGACCACTGAGCCGCGGTGATGGGGACATTCTCTTTGGTAGACGGGTGATACCAGTCCTCGTCCTCCGCCGTATCCGGATCAAGGGCCGGATAATAGCTTGTTTCCAGAATGGCCTCCGGCGAAAGCGTGATGGCAAAATCCGCTCTGGCAACCATGCCGCTGGTGTGGCTGTATGTGACGCCGGTCAAGATGCCGGGCGGCACGGCAGATTTCTTCTGTATGGATGAATCACCTCCCTGATGACCTCTGAAATAATATCCCGCAGCCGCCAGAAGCAGGAACAGACCTACAACAGAAAATACGGCGGTTTTTCTTCCACGGGTCATCCCTGCACATCGCCATCGTCAAAGGGATCGCCGCACTCCGGGCAGAACTTGGGCGGACGGGCGGGATCATCCGGCTCCCAGCCGCATTTGTCGCATTTGTACTGGGGCACGCCGGTGGGCTTTTTCGCCCCGCACTCCGCGCAGAATTTCCCTTTGTTCACCGCGCCGCAGGAACAGGTCCAGCCGTCCGCTGCGGGCCGGGGCTTGCCGCACTCCGGGCAGAATTTTCCGGTGATGCCGCTTTGTCCGCAGGCGCAGGTCCAGCCAGGGGCGGCAGGCGGGGGCGTGGGTACAGGTGCGGGGGTGGGCTGAGCCTGCTGCTGCGCGCCCATCTGATAGAGATTCTGGGCGTTCATGCCGCCCATCTGTCCAGCCATCCCCATGCCCATAAAAGCCATAGCGGGACCGGCATTGGGGTTGCTGGCCGCGGACTGCATGGCGCTGGCCTGTGCGCCCACCAGATGGGCCGCCGCCCGGGTGGGGTCCATAAAGGCCGCGTTGCGCTGCAGCTCCTTGATCATCTGCTCATCTTCCTCGTTGGCCTTGACGCTGGAGACGCCAAAGGAAACGATCTCCATGCCCCGCAGGTCCCGCCACCGGGAGGAGAGCTGCTCGTTGAGGGCTTCTGCCAGCTCCAGGGTGTGGCCGGGGAGAGAGGAGTAACGGATACCCATTTCCGAGATCTTTGCGAATGCGGGCTGCAGGGCGGTGAGCAACTCCGTCTTCATCTGCCCCGCGATCTGCTCGGTCTTAAAGTCCTCGCTGACGTTGCCGCAGACATTGGTATAGAACAGCATGGGGTTTTTCAGGCGGATGCTGTACTCGCCGAAGCAGCGGATGGCGATATCGATGTCGATACCCGCCCGCTGGTCCACCACCCGGAAGGGGACGGGGCTGGGGGTTCCGTACTTGTTGCCGGTGAGCTCCTTGGTATTGAAATAGTAGATGCGCTGGTCCTTGGGGGCCTCTCCGCCGAAGGTGAAACGCTTGCCGATGTTCTGGAACACGCCCTTGATGGATTCCCCCAGATCGCCGGTGAAGAGGCTGGGCTCGGTGGACATATCGTAGGTGTACTCGCCCGGCTCGGCGCACATATCCACCACCTTGCCCTGCTCCACGATGAGCATACACTGGCCGTTGGCCACGGCGATGACAGAGCCGTTGGTGATGATGTTGTCATCCCCCTTGGTGTTGCTGGAGCGGCCTGTGGCCTTCTTCTTTCCCTTTACCGCCAGCACATCCGCGGGGATGGCTTCACAGTAGAAGAATTCCTTCCACTGGTCGGCCATCACGCCGCCGGCTGCGCCCAATGCAGCTTTGATCAGTCCCATAATGCGATCTCCTCTCTTGTTTTATTTTGTTATGGTGTCAGGAATGTCCACCCATCCACCAGATACCCGTTTGTGTCGGTGATGGGCCAGAGGTACCAAAAATCCTCCCAGGAGCGCTTGATGTGCAGGCACAGGTTCGGTACGCCTTCCGGGATCGTCAGGGAAAACCACCGAGGCTCATCAATGTTGAGTGTTTCGTCGTACAGGATCTCGTCCGTGACCCAATCCAGAAGCCGTCCGCTGTCATCCCACAGGGGCTCGCCCGTACAGAACCGGATCTGTGTTTCATACCAGCGCCCCACCACCAGCAGCCTGTCCAGTCCATCCGGCTCCAGCTTTGTGACCGGCAGTACCTCCAGCCATGCGGATACATCGTCCGGTGGGTTGGGCCAGTAGAAGGTCAGGCAGTCAGAAGGCTCCTCATACAAAGCCGTCTGCAGCGTTTCCGGCAGGAATGCGTTTACCCGCTGGTAGACCGCCGTGCGGACCGCCGGAGCGCCGTCCGTCTCGTAATGCTCCTGGAGATACAGCGTATCCGGATCGGTCAGCGTGAGAAAGAACTCCGCGCCGGTATCATCGTGAAAGAGCCGGACGCTCCAAAGCTCGTTGGAGAGGCCGTGGAACAGCGGTTCCTCCAGCAGCTCCGTCCGAAGCTCGACTTCCTGCCGGTATTCCGGCTCATCCGTATCCAGAAAGTTCGCGAAGTAATAATCCGCGCTCAGCACATATCCCTCGATGGCGTCGCTCCACCTGCTTTCAAAAACCAGCGTGGAGGCCAGGCCTTCTTCCCGGGCGTTATAGCTCCAGCCCTCCACCTCGCCTGTGGTCATGTGCCATGTCCCATGCAGATTTGCGATGCACAGTTCGCCGCCCGGGCCCGGCCGCTCCGCTTTTTCAAAATAGAACCGGTCCCCATAGAAGGATTCCAAAATGATGCGGCCATCTTCAATGCGGCCACTCATCTCACCATCTTCATCGCCGTCCGAGCTTGTCAGCCGCAGGGTGTGATCCGCGCCGAGCCACCAGGTCCCGTTGCCCAGATAGCTATTAAAGCTGTCGCCCAGGACCTCACGGAATTGCGCCGTTCCGTCCTCATTGAGGAAGAGATCGGCCCACCACCGCTCCGTGGGCATCTGGCTCACCTCTGTGCGGTCAAAGTAATAATCGTAGGACTCGTGCTGTACAGCCGTCCAATAGGTACCGCCCAATGAACTGTCGGAGTTATGGTCGGACGGAGGGGCGGAGGTCGCTGTGTCATCAGGAGACTCGGGCGGCCCTTCTTCTCCGCCGCCGGGGGTGCCGCTGCAGGCCGTCAGGCAGAGCGCCAACAGCAAGACCAGCATAGACTTCCATACTCGTTTCATCTCACTGCACACCTTGACATCATCATTTTCCTGTTTGCAGTTACTTGCATGACGACACCTCTTTTCTTTCTGTTTTTGTTTCTCTGCGCTCTACTATGGTTTCATTTTACCGGGTGCCGCTGTTTTGCGCCCTACCCGCAGCGGGTAGTTTTTCGGACAAAACGCAAAAAAGCGGAGCGGCATTTGCCGCTCCGCTTGGTAAGAATATCCTGTTATTATTCCACATACCGATAGAGGAAGGTGACGATCTGGGCGCGGGTGCAGTTGTTATCCGAACCGAACAGGCCATTGCCGATCCCGCCAGTGATGCCCTTGTTCGCCGCCCATGTGACCGCGTCGGCATACCCCCATTTCAAAATGATCTTTGCCTATCTCAAAGGGATTGCAGACTGGCGGCCAAATAGTCCAGAGATACATCATAAAACACAAAGTCGTCGATCTCGCCTCTACGCTTAGCCTCGATGGCGCGGCTCACAGCCTCCGGCTGTCCTTCGGGGCACATCAGCATGAGCCGGCAGTGGGGCGTGACTTCCCGCAGCCATGCGCACAGGGCCAGACAGAAGTCGATGCCGTGATCGCCGTCCTCGGAGACCTCCAGCAGTGCCCCAGAGGCCAGATGGCTGCGGATGGCCACATCCGCGTTGGCATAGTCCGGCTCATAGCACAGCTGTATTCCCGGGGCGTCCCGCACTTTCGCCATCAGGCCCTGAGCCAGCGATGCCCGCCGCATGATCAGGAGCACAGTTTTCAGCCTCCCCACCTCCCATACCTTCTGTATTACAGATTTATTGTAGAGCTTATTTCGAATTTGCACCCTACCCGCTGCGGGTAGTCTTTTCCCTGAAACAAAAAATCCACCGGCACAAAGCCGGTGGATAGGAAGTGCAATTCTTTAATACAGGGGATTGATCCAGCCGTTGGAGATCATGTAGAAGGCCAGATCCACCGCCTTGGAAAAGCCGGTCTTGCCCAGCATGTTCATCTTGTGATACTTGACGGTGTTTTCGCTGATAAACAGCTCCTGGGCGATCTCTTTGTTGGTCATGTGTCTGCACATCAGCCGGAGTACCTCCATCTCCCGGTCGGTGAGGGGAGCCTCTCCCTGGGGCATGGGAATGGTCCTGGGCTCCGGGAAGCTGCTGCCCCCCGCCATCACCGTCCGGGCTACCTCAAGAAAATCGTGCAGGCTCCGGCTTTTGTAGATAAAGCCGTTGGCCCCGGCGGCCCTGGCCCGGGGGATATAGGTGATCTCGTCAAAGGCGGTCATGATGATGATCTTGACCTCCGGATCTGTTTTGCGGATGGCCTCCACCGCCTTCAGCCCAGAGGCGCCGCCCTCGGTGCAGACATCCATCAGCACCAGTTCCGGATGCAGATGCTTACAGAAATCCAGAGCATAGTCTGCGTTGGGCACTTCGCCCACCACGGAAAAATCTCCCGCCGCCGTCAGCGCCGTGGTCAGCGATTCCCGCATGGAAACGTGATCCTCCACAATCAGAACGTTTGTCATTTCTCCACAGCCTCCTTTGGAACAGACAGTTCGATTCGGAATCGGGGGACAGTATAGAGCTCCATTCTGCCGCCAAGCTGACGGACCCTGCGGCGCATCCCGCCGATGCCGCCGCCCTCCCGGATGGGGCCGGCGGGCGGGATGCCGTTGTCGGTGACCGTCATGCGCCAGCAGTCATTCTGGAAAAAGTGGAACTGGATGCGGGTGGCATACCCGTGGCGCACGGCGTTGGTGACACATTCCACGGCGATCTCGGCAAAACTGTCCGCCACCGCTCCATCCTCCGGCAGCGCGCCCTGGAACTCCACCGACACCTCCATGCCCTGGAAGGTCTCCCGCAGCATCTCCAGACGATGAGCAGGGCTGGGCGTGCGGTCCTCCCGGAGGGCCGTGGGAAGGCTGCGGGCAAAGTCCAGCAGCAGCGACTCATCCATCTGCCGGTCATCCCGCAGCGCCCGGAGCAGCAGGCTGATCCGCTGTCCCAAAAGGTCATGCACCCTCGCCTTGCTTCGGGCGATCTCCTCCGCTTCACAGATGGCCTGTAAATGCGCAATGGTGCTGCGAAGCTCCTGTCCGCGCTGCTCCAGCGCCTGGTTTTGCCGGGCAAGAAAGGTCACTGCGTCCCAATGCTCCGTGACATCATCGGCAGTCAGCAGAAGCATGGTCCGGCGCCCCATGGGGAGCTCATGGGCGGAAAAGCTCCATACAGAGGAATCGGGGAGGCGAAACACCTGCTGCCCACCCAGAACTTCCCGTGCGCAGCCGCCGCACAGCGGGCCGCACTCCAGCAGCCGCTGAAACAGCCTTCCGTCCTGTACCGGCTGCCCCGTCATCTGCCGTGCCAGCTCCTCCATGCTGCGGTTGCACAGCAGGAGCTCCCCCGACCGCCGGAAGAACAGCAGGCCGGTATGCAGGGTATCAATGGCTTCCTTGACGGATACGGAGGAGAGCTGGGTGTAGAGCTCCCGCCGGCGCAGCAGACAGATATGTACGCTGCGCAGCAGGAAGAACGCCATACTCATCAGAAAAAAGACGGGATAGGCGGGCCCTGTGACCGTCTCTGTCAGGGGGAGCAGGACAGCCGCCCCGCCCACGGCAAAAAACGGCCAGATCAGTTCCATCCCCACCGCGGCGGTGGTTCCCAGCACCGCAGTCAGCAAAAACACCGCCTGCCGGACAAGGCCGTAGGCGCTGGGCGCCAAAAAGCCGCAGAACAGCCCATACTGCACCTGTGCAAGAAGGGCGGCGAAGAGGAACAGCACCCCGAGGATGGCGCACTCCATCCCATTTTCCACCCGGCGCACCCAGCCGGTGGGCAGACGTCGGACGCTGTAAGAGATAGCCCTTGTTTGAAACACGATGCACAGGGCGGCCGCCATCACCAATGTGGTCAGCACCCAATGGGGAAACCGGTAAAATTCAGCCACAGGACTCACCTCCCAAGGGCAGCGTCAGGCAGATCCCAACGGCATCGTCCAGATCCTTGCAGGCGATCTGACCGCCCAGCGCGGCAGCCGCCGTCGTCAGTTCCTCCGAAAAGCGCCATTGTCCGGGATCACCGCCCGGAAGAAAGCGGAAAACCAGATGGGCGCCCTCCGGCTCCAGATACCCCAGCAGAGGAGAGGCGTTCTCCCCCAGGGCCCAGGATATGGCTTCAAAGGCAAAGTCGTAGCACAGTGCCGCCCTGCGGATCTCCAGCGCTCCACGCTGCCCGCAGCGGATGAGCAGCTGCAGCCCCGCATAGCGGGCCAGTTCTGCCAGCTCATCCAGATAAATGCTCAATTCCTCTCCGGGCAGTCCATCCCCCTGACGTGCCAGGAAAAACAGATTGCATCTGCGTTTGATATGGCACAGGCAAAGAGTGATATAGGCGGTCAGGTCCCGGGGATGGGGGGGCTCCGGCAGAGCCTCGATCAGCCGTCCCAGCGTCTGGATGCGGCGCTCCATGTCCCGGTCTAGCTGTTCAAACATGGTGCGGTTTGTCTCCGAGGCCAGCAGGCGCTTTTTCACCTCGCTCTCCTCACGCAGCAGGGCGTTGGCCGCCTCCAGACGGGCCTGCACAGCCTGGATCTCCCTGCGCAGCCGGTTGAGCTGGGAGAGGTCCTCCTGCCATACCGCCATACCGCCGTGAATGGGGACTGCGTGAAGCTGGGTGTCGCTGTCCCGCAGCAGCGGATGGGCCATATCCATGGAGATCCTCCGCCAGATGGAGCGGGAGACGGGAGGCGCGCCCCGGGAGGACAGGACGGTGCGGCCCTGCTCATCCAGCAGCGTCAGCCCAATGGGAGTGGCGGTGAACAGGCGCTGATACTGAAGATTGACCGGGATAGACCCCGCGTGGAGGGCCGACTCAAAAAACAGGGCGGACAGCACGCAGATGTTCACGGTAAGATCGCTCTCCCACGCCAGAGGCACCCGCCTGATGTAAGCAGTGATGTAGGCCAGCAATCCCACGCAGAACAGCAGCGGAACCATCCTGCCGGCCCAGTAAGGGCTATACCGCCCCCTGTGGAGCAGCTTCCAGACTGCGCAGGCCAGGAACAGGAGGGATAAAGCCATTACGCCCCAGTATCCCGGACCGTACCGGTAGTCTGAGGCCCAGTCCCCGGCCGAGTCAAAACGAAACACCAGCTGGTGGAGATCGTTTGTGAGTACCAATAGCACAGAGAGGGCATAGCAGGCCAGAGGCGGCCACAGAGGGCGCAGCGGCTTTTTCTCACCCTCCGGATGGTCCAGGATTACGGCCAGATACAGCAGCGTTACCGGAAGGGCAAGCTGAAAGATGTAATAGCCATACCAGCACATCCGGCACAGAAGCCCATCTGCTGTCAACTGATATTTGAACAGGCGCAGCAGCAGCCATCCCACCATCAGCCAGCCCATACCCCCCACTACCCGGCGGACATCCCGGCGGATCATCCGATGGGATACCGTCCCCTTCCACAACAGGATGGCGGCGGCAAGGAGCAGGGCGGATAAAATATGCTCCCGGAGATCTGCTGTGGTATAGCGCCGGATGTGGAGCACCTGCCGGCGCAGGTCCCGGCTGCTGTCCCCGGTCAACTCCAGAAACCAGCCGTAGTCCTCCTCGCTCAGGGTACGGGCCGGCCGGTAATCATCGGGAAAATCAGCCGGTCTCTCTCCGTCCGCCAGGGGCAGCCCTGCTGACAGAAGGGTTTCATCCAGCCCCGGCTCCAGCGTCAGAGGGACATCGGAGAGCAGCCCCATACGGTAGGACAGCGTGCCCTCTGCCGGCACGATGATCTCGTAATTTCCTCCGTTCCGGTTCCACGCAGCAGCCTCGCAGTCCAGACAGATCAGAATAGGGGCATCCGGCGCCTCCAGCCGGAAGTTTCCGTTCTGACCAAGGTGTTCCAGCAGCTCCAGAGCGTCACGCTTGGAGGGCGCCTCCCGGTCCAGCCCGTAGGACAGGGCGCCCAGAGCCAGCATATTGCGGATCACGGAACTGCTGCTGATGCCCACGGGGACTGGACTCTCCCGAAGGCTGTTCCAGCCGGTGACGGCGGCGCCCGTCCGGCTGCGGTCCACCGCCAGGATCACGGTGGCCGTGACATGGGGATACCAATACCGGCCAATGCCCCGCTCAAGCGCCGGGATGGCCTGTACATCAAAGCAGGCCACGGCGCTGCCCCGGCTCACCTCCGCGTAGAGGGTATCCTCTGCCGTCTGAAGGGAATACCCGGGGAGGAAGGGGGCGAGAGCCGCGCTATACGCCTCGGCGCCCTCCGCCGCGGAGATCAGACGGTCCTCTGCGTCCACCGTGCCGCACCCGGCCAGGATCAGGCACAGCAGGAGGAGCGGCAGCCAACGCCCCTTCATGGAGCCACCGGCTCCCCGGACTCCTCCATCCGGCCGGCACACTCCCGGCACAGATCCATCTCATCGCAGATGAGGAAACAGGCGTCGCAGACCAGCCGCCGGCAGATGGGGCATTGGCTGAACCGCTCCCTGGCCTCCTGACCGGCCGCCTGCATGGCCCGCTGCTTCTCCCGCTGATAGATGGCATCATAGAGTTCCTTCTTCTCCCGGTGTTCCGCCGCCTGCAGCGCTTTGGAAAAGGGGATGCTGCTGCTGTACCAAAATTCTCCGCACACCTCGCAGCGGATGGAAAAGCAGAAATACTGGGGCGTGGACCGGTCCTCTAAGCGGCTGGACAAGAGATTTGTCATATTCCGCACCTCCTCGTTTCTACTCCTGTTATAACAGGAGTAAGGGGCGGGAGTATATGGTCCGTCGGATACTTTTTCCCACTTTTTCGCAAAGGTATCCATTGGATAATAGAGAAAGCGCACAAAACCAGTCCTCTGGTTTTGTGCGCTTTGCTGTAATGGAGAAACTTGTCTTAGAAAAGCTCCTGAAGCCTTCCGCAGCGGCGGAGCAGGTCGATGTAGAGCATCAGCTCGTCCCGGGAGGCCACCCCCAGTTTCTCGTAGATGCTCCGGTTGTGCTTGCGGACTGTACTCATGCTGATAAAGGCCAGGTCCGGGATCTCCGCGATCTCATGCCCGTCGATGTAGTAGCGCAGGATATTCCGCTCCGCCTCGGTCAGCAGATCCTTCCGCTCCACAAACTGGTCGAACAGTTCCGTAATGTTGGGAGGAAGCTCTCCCTGCTCCAGCCGCTGATTCCGCGCCCGGGCATTGAGGAACTCCGCCAGCTCATCCAGCTCCGAGATGCCCGAGGACATCCCCTGTTCCGGCCCCTTCGCCTGCTGGAACCGTTTCAGACTGTCGGTGATGGGCCGGACAAATCGCCGGGACAGGAAGAAGGACAGGGCCAGCAGCACCAGGAGCAGTCCCAGGGCCGCAATGATCCAGGTCTGCTGGACGCCGGCTGTGTAGGCGGCATAGCTCTCCTGGGGGATCAGGATGGCAACGGCCCAGACGGTGTCCTCCGGTTTCCCTCTGGAGATGGGTATGGTCTGGTGCAGGCCGATATACCGTCCAGCGCCTGTGTCGTATTCGTTATAGTATCGCCCCTGATGGATGGCCAGAGTCTCCTGACCGTCCAGGTAGGTGCCGTTGACGCTGCCCACCAATCCATCCGGCAGCAGCAGACGGCTGTCCTGGACCGGAGCCAGCACGGTGACAGCGGAGCCGAACTTTCCCTCCAGGGTGGGATAGGAAAACTGGAAATACAGGGCGCTGAGCTCTACCCCGCACACGCCGTACACCGTTCCGTCGCTCCCCACAATGGGGACACTCAGCAGCATAGCGGATTCCCAGGTATCCTTTAGATCGATCCGGCGGGACCAGAAGTAGCGGTCGGCAGGCCTGCTCAGCGGCGCATCCATCAGCTCCCGGCAGCCCGGGATCTGATCGGTGTCAAATTCCAGATTCCATCGGTTGTGCAGTTCCAGATCCTTTTGACGGGCGATGTCCGGGATGCCGCGGAAGTAGACCACTGTGGGTGTGACCGGACTGCTGGCGCTGAGGTTGGAGTAGCGCAGATGGATGCCGCTTCTGGAGTGGTCCGCCCCCTCCAGGCCGGTGTTGGTGGTGGCGTCCAGGATCGCATAGGCGCCATTGCAGTTGGCCGTCTGGAGGGTGGTGCTGATCAGCGGGTACATGACCTCCTGCAGCTTCAGCAGCCGCTCCGGATCATCGTTGACCTCCTGCAGCGAAATGCCCTCCTGTACCAGCGCCCCCTCGATCTCCCGGCTGAGCTCCTTGGAGAGATTCAGGCTCTGGGCGGTCAGATGGTCCAGTTGGCTGGCCAGCGTATCTCCTGTGTTGCTCAGGTGGAGCTCCATTACCTCATGGAGCTGCTCATCATCCCGGGAGAAGGCCCCAGCGATGGACAGCAGAAGGATTACCGCCGCGAAGACCACCAGGATCATGGACACCCAGTAAAGCATCAATTTTCTCTGCATGCCCACGCTTTGCTTTTTGGCAAAGGCGTTCAATGCCCGCAGTTCCTTTAACTTGTTCAGCACGGCGATCCCTCCTCTCCTTGTATTATCGCTCCATGATCTCCCGGAAGGCCTGGAGCCGGTCTGCGCTGATCTGCTCCAGCCCGGTCTCTCCGGCCTCCAGATAATCCTGACGGCCCAGCGCAAGCTGTGCGCGCACCTGGTCTTCCAGTGTGGTTTCCAGGCTCAGGTAGGTCTCCAGTTGGGGCGGCACATAGAATTCGTAGTTTGCCTGGGTATCCAGATACGCCTGATAGAGAGACGCGTACTTGGCGCTCTCCAATCCCTCAATGGCCTTCGGCAGCTCGTTTTCGAAGGCGGCCCGGGTCACCGGCATATAGCCTGCTTGGGTCACAAACTCCACATTGCGTTCCGGTTCGGTCAGCCACTTGAGGAAGGTCACGGCGGCCTGCTCTCGCTCCGGGGTGGATCGCACGGTGCAGAAGCCTACCCCCCTCTGCATGACCAGGTTTTCCCCGTTCTCAAATACCGGACAGGGGCGGGAGATGATGGTGATTTCCTCGGAGGTATTATCCGGGTATGTCACCACATCGCTGTAATAGAGGATACTGGCCGAGGACGCCACACTGACGATGCTGTCACCGGTACGAATGGATTCGGTGGCGTAACCGCTCTTGAGCCAGACGCCTCCCTGAAGCGCGGCCTGCGCCAGCGGTTCCCACGCCGTCTGGAAAGCGGGGCCAAAGGCCAGCTTGTCACCCTGGAAGAAATCCTCGCCCAGGGATTCCGCCCCCACCTGGAAATAGTTGAAATAGTAGTCGTGAACGAACATGGACTTGGCGTCGCCCGGAATATCCGGCGTCTGAGCGTCGGTCCAGTCCGCATAGACCTCTGCTGCCTTGAAAAGCCCCTCCCAGGTGTCCAGATCCTCCAGCGTCACGCCGGTAGCCTGGGAGAAGCGGTCAAAGATGGTCTGGTTAATAAACATGATCTCTGTGGATTTTGCCACGGGAAGGACCACCAGGCGGTCATTGACCGTCCCCTCTTCCACAAAAGCCGGCAGGAAAGCGGACAGTTCTTCCTCGCTGAAGTAGTCCTGATAGTCCACCAGAATGCTGTCATCAGGCAGCGCCATCACAGTCTTGGGATAGGAGCTGAAGATATCGGGCAGTTCCGACGCTCCCGGCTCTCCGTTGGCAGCGGCCAGCACCAGTTCGTGGATGGTATTGCTGTTGGACACAGAGGTAACCTGCACATTGATCTGCTGCTCTTTTCCCACCGTTTGGTTGAACTCATCGATCAGATCGTTGAGCGGCGAATCGGTCTGCCCGCCATAAACGTGCCAGACCGTAATGGTGGTTGGCGTCTCCTCTTTTTTTGATGTACTGGAACACCCCACACAGCAACAAGCCAGCAAGGTGCCTGTCAGCAAAAACGCCGCAATTCTTCGTACCTTCACATCGCATCACCTCGTTTTCATTATATCTGCTGAGGGTAAAAAAAGCCAGTTGAAACAGGATACTTTATTGAATTCATTTCGTGGAGTATCCATTTCAGTTCAGTATAACATGGATTCCATAAACCTGCCCTATCCGCAGCGGGTAGTTTTCATCGTTCAGGTTTTTCTTTTGATATCGTTGCCTTATCCGGGTGGATCAGAGTGATGGGTAGCCCCTTTTTTCTGGCATAGTTGACGGTCATGCCCGTTCCGCTGCGGATAGAACGGTCGTTGTCATAGACTGCCAGTAAGTAGCCTGCACGGTCCACCATATACTCGTTGCGTCTCCGGTAATTGACCGCCGGGGGCGCTTCTTTATTACCCACGATAACCGTTTCCGCACTGTGTCGGATCAGAAAAGACATACGGCTGCGACTGCGATCTTCCCAGTCTGTGTCGTGGCCCTCAAAGGGCAGAGCGATCTTCAGTTGGATCTCGCTATATTCCGGCTGTTCTTTGAGCCGCAGCAATATCTCCCCGGCCCACATATCCACGCCCAGAGCGCCGCCTACCCAAAACTGGCGAAAGCCTTGCTCATAGAGCTGGATCAACTGATCCCGGATGCGTTTCTTGATCCGCTTGCAGCCGTTGTTGTTTTCATCATATTTGAAGCGAAAGCGTGTCGGTCTATGGCCGGTGATGGCACAGGCAAGTCCCCTTGTCATATTGACACCTCACATAACATCGAACAAAATAGTGTTTTAATTATATATTGACGCTTTATAAGCGTCAATAATGCTTTAGGGTTAATTTTAGTATGCGCTGCCTTCGGATAAACTAATTCCGTAAGGTGGTGATAACTCTGGAATGGGATTTTGACTTTTCCGAGCGCATGGAAAACCTGTCTTATGCTATCGGATACTATCGCAAGAAAAAGGGATATTCCCAGGAACAGTTGGCAGAGATCCTTGATATTAGCCGCCAGCATCTCGCGTCCGTTGAAGCGCCCGGCATGAGTCATGGCCTGTCTCTGGATCTGCTGTTTAGGATAGTCACCGTCCTTGAAGTGGAGCCGTATCTGCTGCTGAAATTTCGACTTGAGAAGTAAGATTTTTCATTAAGATGATGATAAGTCTTTTCTCTGACCTAAATCTCTGATAGAGTGAGTCCTTCTGGGTGGTTCACAATGAACCGCTCCTGGGTCCAGCGAATGGGCGCAGTTCTCCCTTGGCGGAAGATTTTGAAATTGCCATTGATTCAGAGAGTGGTTTGTACTACATTTTGGTACAAACCACTCTCTCTTTTATTTCACGGTATAGAGATTGGAGGTGCTGCTCCCATTCGGCCTGTGCCGGGAAGCCTTTTTCAGATAGCCGTGCTGCTCCAGATCGTGCAGCGCCCGCTTGACCGTGGAGCGGGACAGCTTCATGTCCGAGGCAATGGTCTTAATGCCCGGCCAGCACTTTCCCTCGGCATCGGAGCGATCCCGCAGGTACATATAGACCGCCTTCGCTCTGGAGGGAAGCTCAGTGTCGGCGTAAATCGTTCCGAAGTAACTCATCGTTCCTCCTCTCCGAATGTCTTCATTTGCTTTCCTCTTTTTACAGCCCTCTCCTGAGCCGGAGCATGGGCGATGCCGCCCCGGCTGGATACCGCATAGCCGCGGCTTTCGTCCATCTCCTCCGGCTCACTGAGCTGCGGGAGATTCCGCTCCAGATCCACCCGGTTGGCATAGGCCACCGCTCGGTTGGCTCTCTCCGGCACCACATACGGCTCCCCGAAGGTAATGCCCCAGTTTAAGAAGAGTTGGAGCCGGGTCCGCATGGGATGAGTGCCGGTTTTCATGACGATAAAGCTGCCCTTGGGAATGGATTTTAGCTCGTCGGGCGTCAGTAGGGCTCGCTCCATCATCTGCAGGCTCTGGCTGGGATCGTTCTTGCCACGGCTCACCGAGCCGGAGAGGACGGTGCGGCTGCCCAGAGCCTTGGACAGCACCTCCGCAGTCTGGCTGTTGGGGGCGAAGCCGCCGAAGATGGTGTCCTGGCAGTTGTCCTGAATGATCTCGCAGCCCTCCTTTCCATAGTTTTTTTCAAGCTGCGCTAAGGACTGGATGATGGGTACGAGCGTTAACCGGCGAGATCGTCCAGCTGAGAAAAGGGGGAGAATATCAAACGGGGGCATGGTGCCGAATTCGTCACAGAAAAGCACCACCCGGTTTTTCAGCTTGCCGCCGTTCTCATCGGCCACAGCGAACAGCTCCCGGCTCAGGTTCTGGATCATGAGAGCGGCCATGAAGTTCTTGGTTGTGTCTTCTTCCGGCAGGATCAGGAAGATGGCAGACTTCTCCGAAGCAAACTTCTCAGCGTCAATGGCGCTGTCGAAGCACAGGATCTGCTCCAGCTCGCTGTCCAGAAAGGCATTCAAGCGGGACAGCACGGTGGACATGACGGAGGCCATTGCCTGCTCGGCGCTGTTGAGGGCGGCACCGGCAAACCACCTCGCCTTGTGATCCGGCGGCAGTTTTGCCATCAGGAGCTGGAAGTGGCTCTTGCCCTTGACACGGCTGGGCTCCAGCAGATCCTGCACCAGCTTGAACACGGAGACGATATGGCGGCGCTCCTGGGGGTGGCCTTTATCGGGCGGCAGGAACTCGGCAAGCATCAGGATGACCGAAGTGAGCAGACCTTCCGCCGCATCGTAGAAAAAAGCGTTCTGGCCGCGGTTGCTGTCATCACCGTCCGGGTTGACGATGGTCTTGGACAGGATTTTGGCGTATTTCTCGGCCTTGGCGCGGGCCGCAAGATTGTTCGGGTCATTCCGGGCAATGTCCATATACCGGTTGACCAGCGTCAGCAGATTATTGCCATCCGAGCGGGTGGGATTTCGCAGGTCGATAACTGATACATGGTACCCATAGCGTTCTTTGGCAATGGTTCCGTAGTTTCGGGCCAGGTCGCCCTTGCTGTCCAACGCCAGCCAGCTCATGCCGCTGGCGCAGGCGTACTCCAGATTGGGATAGAGAAAATAGGCGGTCTTGCCGATGCCGGAAGCGCCGATCATCAGGCAGTGGATGTCATCGCTGTCCACGAGGGCGGTGAGTTCGCCTTTCTTTCCCTTGCATCCCAGCACCAGCCCCTGCTCCGTGGGCAGGTTCTGGCCGCTGCGCCATTTCTTCACCTCGAAGGGGACATGGGCATAGGTCTGCCGGATCTCTTTGGCTGTGGCCCATCTTGCGGTGCCGTGCTGGCCGTCGCCGACCGTTTTGGATTTGATCCCGCTCAGGGTATAGTAGTGGGACAAGGCGGCCAGACAGCCGATGACCAGAAACATCAGCCCGCCGGCGGCCAACAAAATCAGGACTTGGTGTGGCATGGTTAACCCCTTTCAGGGCACACCACTTCCTGCTCGGTTCCATACTTCTGAATGCGCACATCACTCTTGTTACGGCCTACTTCGGGCGAACAGGAAGTGGTGTGCGTTGTTGTTATTTACTGCATGACTTGTGCGTAGGACGGTTCCTCAGCGGTCAGATCATCATTCCAATCCTTGTGTGCGGGAATGAGCCTTTCCACCGTGTACCTCTCTGCCAGCTGTTCCTTCATGCGCCGGCTGGCCAGATGGCCAGCCTCGTCATTGTCGAGGCAGAGCAGGACCGTATTGATTTGCGGCTGCCGCTCCAGCAGCTTCAGCACCGGCTGAATGGAGGTGCCGCAGCAGGCCACATAGCTGTGGCTCTGCCAGCCCTCCGGATGGAGCGTGATGTAGGAGAGCATATCGATGGGAGCTTCGAACACATAGAGGCTCCCATCTGTGCCGATGTGGTGGAAGCTGTGGCGGGGATCGCAGCCCTCCACATTGAGCCGGAAGGCTTTGCCGAAGCTGTTGGCGCTGCGCTTGTGGGCATGGCGGGGGACGCCGTCTTCATCCGTACCCACGAAAACCGCATTGTGGTAATCGGCGTCTTCATACAGCAGCTTCTCTCTTGCAAAGTGCGCCACAACGCTCCGGTCGATATTCCGGTGCTTGACCAGATAGGCATAGACCCGGCGCATATTGGAATTGGCCGGCGGAAGGACAAAGGGCTTCGGCGGCTCATCTACCCGTTCTTCGGCAGAGGGATAAACCGTTCCCAGCTCGCCTCCCAGAAGCATGGTCACCGCCTCCGGATAGCTGAGGTGATAAAACCGCTGCACGAAGCTGACGGCGTGGCCGCCCCGCTCCTCGGCATGATCGTACCACTCGTTGCCGCGGATGGTGACACTATGGTCACGGGCCAGCCGTTTCTCTCTGCCGGAGGCAAGGAGCTTTTCGCCCCGGCAGCGGAGGAACTCCTCCAGATCAACGGAGGCGGCTCGCTGCTTCTGTTCTTCCGTGAAATGAATGTAAGTCGACATAGGCTCCTCCTGTTACATGGTCTGCTGATAGGATACCTGCTCCTCATGATCATCCGCCTTGTGGCCCATGGCCATCCGCTTTTCCGTCAGCCGCTTGCGCCGTTTGGAATCAATGCGAATCCCTGCCGGATTGCGAGGCGGCATGGAATTGTCCCGGAAGATCCGGCTCATGTGATGGAGCAGCTTGGTTGCCGCCAGCATGACGGACGGATCTCGGAACTGGTCAAAGCGGTCAAGGAAGAATTGAGCATACGCATTGCCCTGGGCAGCGGAGCGGGTGAACCAATCCCTGGCCTGCTCCCGATCCTGTTCCACATCCCGGCCCAGGAGATACAGCTTGCCCAGTGTGTACTGAGCAAACGGGTTTCCTTGTCTGGCGGCGGCAGTCAGGTACTCCAGAGCTCTTCTCACATCCTTCTTTACGGACTCACCGGTGAGACAGAGCTTCCCAAGGCGGTATTGGGCAAACGGATTCCCATGCCCGGCGGCCTTGTCCAGCCAGCGCACCGCCTCATCGGTGCGCTTTTGAGAGAGCAGGAGCTTCCCGAGTGCGTATGCCGAAAAGTCATTTCCGGCCTCTGCGGATAAGCGAAACCAACGCTCCGCTTTTTCATGATCCCGCATGGTGGAGAGATCATCCCGGTAGAACTTTCCCAGTTGATGCGCCGCCACCGTGTATCCTTCCACCCAGAGCTGTTCCAGCACCCGGACGGCTTCGGCGTGTTCCTCATCCAGCGCATAGACATCCTGCAGAACCGTTTTGGCGGCACGATAGCGTCGAGCCTGTTCATATACGCTGCTGGATCGCTGCTCCTCATGTGCCGCCTCCGGCTCCGGCTCATCTTGCATCTTCTCATCTTCAAAAGTCGGGAGGCCGAGGCGGATGTTCTCGGCCTCCCGGATGATATCGTTTTTAATCCGGCGGAACTCTTTCTGCTGAGAGAGCGGGAGATGCTCCCGCGGTGTACGGCTGCCATAGCACTCGTTCAGCTCATCCCGGATCTGATTCCAGGTTTCATAGCACTTTGCTACTTCCGGCTGCCGGGCCAGCTCGTCCACGATGGTGTCCACCAATGCTTTGAGCGGTTTCTTCAGATAGCCATACTGCTTTTTCCCGGTGGTGGTTTCCAGCGCCTGCACCAGCTGGCGCATCTGCTTCTCGATGACAGGGTTGTCGCAGAGCTGATGCTCCATCTTCTGAATCAGCTCCCGCATGGTATCACCGCTTCTGCGGTCAAGAACCTTGATGGTCGTGCCCTCAAATAAATAGTTGGATGCCTTTTCGAAATCAGAGCGGAATCCCTTCCCGTAATTACAGGTCGAATACTGATGAGTCGGCTGATCCTTGACCACGGAATAGTAAGCGTTGGTCTGAACCTCAGTCACCACCCGTACAAGCCCGACCAGGGCAGGGTGCTTGCTATGGCTGGTTGCCACCAACTCTGTCCCGGGGCGGATACATCGTTTCAACTCAGCCAGGTTTTTGATGCGCAGCGGCGCTTTTTGTTCGTTCTTTTGATCCAATCTTCAATCCTCCTGTCTGGTTTGAGGCAATAAAAAAGCGCCGGAGTCTTATTTCTAAAACTCCGGCGCCTGAATATTACATGATCGGTTCCTGGTTGTAGGGTTCCATGGGGTGTTGCTCCTGCTCTCTTATGCGCTCCAGAGCATCGGGAGCTGCAATGGCAATCTGCTCCTGAACGCCCCGTATGCACTTTTCCTGCTCGGCAGTCAAGTCATAACCAGCGTCTAAGGTGTCAGAGCAGCACCGGTAGATTTCGATAAGCTGCTCCTGATTGAAGATTTGCTGTTTGGAAATGAGGCCGGCGCGGATGGCGAAGTCCTGCTTGGCACCTGCATAGTTTTCCTGAAAGTAATTGCCCTGATTGAGACCTGTGCGGTCGAAGCTCCAGTCCCATGTGACGAATTGAACGCCAAGCCGGGTGGGATGGGCAGCCAGCACGGCTCCGTTGAAGTCAGCCAGCAGGCGGTAGTCACCGGTCAGGCTCTGGGCTTGCAGGGGCGGAGCCTGTTCCAGCAGCGTCATGTACTCCCGCACGGTGCAGGCCAGATCGGTGGCTCGCTCACAGGCTCGTTCCCGTTCCGGCGTCGCTACATCCTCCTGCCAGTAGCGAACGCCTCCGTCCGCTGTGATCCGGCAGAGGGGGAGACCATCCCACTCCACAGGAAGCAATTCATCCTGTTCCGGCTGCGGAGTGAATCCCTCACGGTGGAGAGCGGGGTCGTGTCAAGAATTTTTCGCACTTTAGTTCGCAGACTCTGTTATGAATGAAGTCAGCCAGCAATGGAGGCATCCTCAACGGTCGCCTCCAGATGCTTCATGTTCATGT
>NZ_JBQKJR010000033.1:0-37981 GCF_052117165.1 Agathobaculum sp. LCP25S3_E8 | reverse complement strand
GCCAATGAGGAAAACCTTCCTCCGCTGCGCAAGCGCGCACGGTGGGCGCAAAATCCGGCGCAGGTTGCCTAATTGAATTCGTTGGGTGTGCGGTTTTCTTGACTATTCCAGAAGGTGGACCGCAGTGGCGCGTACATGGCCCGTTATATTGCCAGGAATATCGTGGCGGCAGGACTGGCAAAGCGCTGCACCATCAGCCTTGCCTATGCCATCGGTAAGGCACAGCCTGTAGCGGTGACGGTGGATACGGAGCATACCGGCATCTATTCCGATGACGTGTTGGAACAGGCAGTCCGCACGGTATTCAACCTGACACCGGACGGCATGATCGGAACGCTGGGACTGGATCAGCCCATGTTCCAAAAGTTCTGCAATTACGGTCACTTCACCCATGCGGACGCGCCCTGGGAGCGCACGGATATGACAGAGGTGCTGGAATGTGCCTGTCATGCCAAGGACATGGGCGTATCGGACCGATAACAGAAAAGGCCCGCGAGAGATCGTCTCTCGCGGGCGTGTTATCACTGTACGGAATCCTTGAATGCCTTGCCGGGCTTGAAAGCCGGCGCCTTGGAAGCGGGGATTTCAATGGTGGCTCCGGTGGCGGGATTTTTGCCGGTGCGGGCGGCGCGCTCCTTCACCTCGAAAGTGCCGAAGTCCACCAGCTGTACCTTGTCACCGGACTTCAACGCAGCCTGCAGCGTGTCGACAAACGCATTCAGAGCGGTGTCACAGTCCTTCTTGGTAAGGCCGCTGGCTTCCGCCATGGCGGTGATCAGTTCTGTCTTATTCATCGTATTTCGTCTCCTTTATATCTAAAATGACCGGAAATGATATGCGCTATTATAGCAGACTCCCCACCTGCTGACAATACTGCAGCAAAAACAGAATCAGAGAGGATGATCACGATTTCAAAAGAAAAGAAGAAAACACCACATATTGCAGCCTGCTCCTTCGGCAAAGATAGCCTTGCTACGATCCTGCTGGCGCTGGAGCACGGGGAACCGCTGGATGAAGTGGTCTACTGTGAGGTGATGTTCGATAAAAGGACCTCCGGCGAGGTGCCGGAGCATCGGGCATTCATCTACGAGACTGCGATCCCCAGGCTGGAACAGTTGGGGGTCCCTGTCCGTGTGCTGCGTTCGGATAAGACCTATCTGGACCTGTTTGCCGGAGCCATTACCCGCGGTCCGAAAAAAGGACTTCGACGCGGATTCCCTCTGTGCGGGCATTGCTACGTTCAGCGGGACTGCAAGCTCCGTCCCATCCGCCGGTATAACAAGACTCTGACGCCGGATGCTGTGCAGTATGTGGGCATCGCCAGCGATGAGCCGGTGCGCTTGCGCCGCTTGCAGGGAAATCAGGTGTCCCTGCTGGAAAAATATCACTACACCGAAGAGGATGCAAAGCAGCTCTGCCAAACGGCAGGGCTGCTTTCACCTGTCTATGCGTTTACAGACCGTGGCGGCTGCTGGTTCTGCCCGAATGCCAAGCGGAAGGAACTGCGGCACCTCTATGACAACCATCCGAAGCTGTGGGCGAAAATGCTGGAACTGCAGGCAATGCCGGGAAAGGTGTCCGAGAAATTCAACCGCACGGAGCGCTTTTCCGACATCGATGCGGCATTCCGAAAAGAAGATGCCCTGTACCCAAAAGCGGCATAAAAAAGAAAAAGGAGATGAGAACCATCAGCAATCAGAAATATGAGATCACAGACATGGCCCATGAGGAATATCCGTTCCTGCACCGCATCCGTGCGCTGCGGGATATCTGCGGCGAGATCCGCGCAGGCGACATAGGTGGCTTCGTGGAAAGCGAAAGCAACCTGTCCGCGGAGCCGGGAGACTGCGCGTGGATCTTCGATGACGCCATTGCAGCGGGTGACGCCTATGTGGATCGGGACGCCTGTCTGCGGGGCGACGCCATTGCCTGTGGCAGCGCCTATGTTTCCAAAGGCAGCGTGATGAGCGGCCACAGCCGCGCCGAGGACAACGCCTATCTCCGCGGAGCCTCCATGACCGGAAAAGCGCTGGCTTCCGGAAACGCGCAGATCATTCACGATCCCCATACGATGGGGACTCCCATCCTGTCCGGCAACTGCAAGGTGTATGGCACGGTGCAGGGGGATATCCGCATCACCGGTTCTGCCGTGATCCTGCCCTGCGAGGAAGTCCGCAACGATACACGGGATACCTTTGTCCTGAGCGGCAAGAGCCGCAGCGTGATCCGCGGCATCGGGCGTGAGACAGTGCAACCCCTGCAAAAAGAAACAAGCCCTATGAAAACAAAAACGCCAAAGAAACGAGGTGTAGAGCGATGACCGTGTATGAGCAGGAACTGCGAAAGCTGTTTGAACATAGCAATCTCGTGGATCGGCCTCAATTTTCCGGGCGTGTGTGCGTGGGAGATCTCGGAAATGACCTGCGTGTACGGGCAGAGTTTCTCTCTACCCACATCTCCAGCCAATATGACGCCATCCGCCTCACGGTGCTCAACCGCACGGAGGGTGTGGTGGACCGGACGCTGCTGCGCTTTCAGGATGTCTGGGGCAAAAAGCAGGTGCCGAACAACCCGAACTTCCGCAGCGGCGTCATTCCCCACCTGTGGGATGACTACGGAAAAGTGGAGTGGTACGCCTATCACCCCACTGCCGCGGACTATGCCGCTCTGCGGGATGCCGTCGGTCAGTATCTGTCCGCATTCCGGGAGCGCACGCCGGAGCTGGAACGGAGCGGCCCCAAGCTGGTCTATATCTGTGCTCCGCTGCGGGGCGATGTGACAAACAATGTAGAGTTTGCGCGGCAGAAAGCGCAGGAGGTGTTTGCGGAGGGGAATATCCCCATCTGTCCGCATCTGCTGTTCCCGCCTGTCGCAGATCCCGCCGATCCCGCCCAGGACGAGAAAGCCAGGGCGATGGGACTGCGCCTGCTGGAATCCTGCCAGCAGATGAATGTGTACGGTCCGGTCTGGACGGATGGGATGTGGCAGGAGATCTACAAAGCCGGCGAGCTGGGCATCCCCGTGATGACGGATCAGACAACCATTGGACGGACGCCACCTGCACGGCATCCCAAAAGAAAGGAGAGATAAATGCCAATTGAAAAGATCAGCGCGGACGATCTGCGGGATATGGAGCATCAGGAGGGACTGGTGCTCCAGGGCTGCGGCGGTGAGGCGCGGGAGTGGCTGGATGGCATCAACGACCTGCTGACGCAGGACGGCATCCTGCAGAATGGCAGCCGCTTTGAGACGGTCAAGGTTTTTCAGCACGATGGACTCACCAATCTGCTGTTCCCCTTCGAGGACATTCAGGTGGACATGGGGAAACTGGCAATGTGGCGCTTGCAGACCCACGGCGCATTCGGAGGCACATGGCTTTCTGACTATGTTCCCAACAGACTGGGTGGATTCCACTCTGCCCGGCAGGAGAAACCCCGCCCTCTCTGCCCTCTGCTGGGGCAGGACGGCAACATCTTCCATCTGATGGGTATTGCCGCCAGAGTTCTCCGGCAGAATGGCATGGCGGCAGAAGCAAAGGAAATGCAGGCCCGCATCATGGGTGGAGCGTGCCGCAGCTACGAGGAAGCACTGGGAATCATCAGCGAATATGTGGAGACGGAGCTGTCTCCGCCCCGCGAAAATCGAACGAAAAAGAAGGAGAAGCATGAGTATGAGCGATAATCAGAAATGGAGCATCCTCCAGGGGGATGCTCTGAAGGTGCTGGGGACCTTTGCCCCCAACACCTTTGACGCTGTGATCACCGATCCGCCCTATGCGTCCGGTGGACGCACCCAGGCGGAGAAAAACAAATCCACCGCCCGGAAGTATTCCAGTATGGGTGAGAACGCGCCGCCCCCTTTCGATGGGGACGCCAAGGACCAGCGCTCCTGGACCCGCTGGGCGGCAGAGTGGCTGTATGAGGCAAGAAAGGTATGCAAGAGCGGCGCGCCGGTTTGTATGTTCATTGACTGGCGGCAGCTCCCGGCAGCCACCGACGCCCTGCAGTGGGCTGGCTGGATCTGGCGGGGCACCGCTGTCTGGGATAAGGGCAACAGCCGCCCGCAGAAGGGGCGCTTCCGCCAGCAGGCGGAATATATCGTCTGGGGCTCCAACGGCGATATGCCTATCAGCCGCCCGGTCCCGTGTCTGCCGGGCGTGTTCAAATACGGCAATCCTCAGAGCCGCATCCATCTGACGGAGAAGCCGCTGCAGCTGATGCGGGACATCGTGAAGATCACGGAACCGGGCGGGCATATTCTCGACCCCTTCGCCGGTTCCGGCACCACGGTGCTGGCGGCTGTGCAGGAGGGCTATACCGCCACCGGCATCGAAGTCACAGACACCTATGCGGAGCTGGCACGGGAACGTATCCGAGCCGAGCTGGAAAAGGCGGCATGATCTACTGGGCTGTCTGGCAACACTACTTGCTAAAACAGGGATAAGTCGGTATAATAAAAACAATAGAATGGTGTTACAAGCGAGGACGCAGGTATGAATGATCGAAACGCACAATATGATCCGGAAACGGGAAAGCCGCTGGACCAGTCCTATTTGGAATGCGGACTGCCGGAAGACCTCCACGAATCCATCCTGAGAATGGAGGAATCATGGAACATCATTGACAGCGGCAGGCAGGATAACCATTGGGATCTCTGGTGGTGCGACCTGAATGCGCTGATCAATTCATATGAAGTAGAGCAGGTCATCTCATCAGAACAGGCATGGTATCTGAGAGAAAAATATCTCCGTATGGAAAGAGAGGGCATCTCCTGTGAGTAATCATTTTGTACAAGAACTGATCGATAGATTCCAAATCGAGCAGAAGAAAAACGACCGCAGCGGTGTTTACGCTATTACGCAGAGAATGCTGGCCTACAATTCCAACAAAATTGAAGGAAGCACCTTAACAGAAAAGCAAACGGCCTCCCTGTTTGATACCGGCACCTTATCTGCTGAAGATGCGCTGATCCGAGCAAAGGACGTAGAGGAAATGACGGGGCATTTTCTGATGTTCAATGAAATGCTCAAGACCTACGATCAACCGCTCTCACACGAACTCATTAAACGATATCACTACAAGCTGAAAAGCGGTGTCTTTGAAGATATTGCCAACGGCTATCCCATCGGGGAATATAAGAACAGAAGAAACCGCGTCTCGGATATTGT
The DNA here is from genome assembly GCF_052117165.1 of Agathobaculum sp. LCP25S3_E8. Classification (NCBI taxonomy): domain Bacteria; kingdom Bacillati; phylum Bacillota; class Clostridia; order Eubacteriales; family Butyricicoccaceae; genus Agathobaculum; species Agathobaculum sp. LCP25S3_E8. Next base: position 32,814 of record NZ_JBQKJR010000033.1, on the reverse strand, counting down.
CACGGCCCTGCCGGAAGAAGTGGAAGCGCGCATGACAGAATTGCTTGCGGGATACAATGCTCTCCCACAGCATACTCTGACGGATCTGGCTAAGTTCCACGCTGAATATGAGATGATCCATCCTTTTCAAGATGGAAACGGGAGAACCGGCCGCGTGATTCTGTTCAAAGAATGTCTGAAAAACGGATTGGTACCCTTCGTGATAAGTGATGATAAGAAAATCGAGTATTACCATGCGCTGAACACCGCACAGTCCAAAGGAGACTATGCGCCTCTTGAGGCATTCTTTGTAGAGGAACAGACGAGCTATTATCAACAGGTAGAAGGATTCGTCCTTCCCTTCGACGCAGCTCGAACTACTGCACGAAACAGCAGGCAGAAAACGGAAGAGATCGAGCGTTGATTCAATATTTGAACGGGCAGGGTGTCTTGATGACACCCTGCCGTTTCTATTTTGGGTGTTACATTGACACCCTGTGCGGAAGGACCCTGCGAAACCGGATGTCTGGCGCTGCCGCCAGGCATTTCTTTTTTTCTGGAAAAGGTGCGGACCGTGTCCGCCTGTATTGGAATCAACCTACCTCTCAAAGAGCGCCCCGCCGTCGGCGGGGAACAGCCAACGCCGCCGATGGCGGCGCTGGCGCAAGCATAGCGTTTGTATGACAAACGCGCTTGCTGGGGCATCCCCAGTCCCCAATGCCGCCTGCGGGCGGAAGATTTTGCGGCAGTGCCGCAGGAAAGGAGGGCGATATGCCCGGAAAAACACACATGATCTCCGTCCGGCTGACAGACGCGGAGCGCAGGAAGCTGTCGCAGATCTGCGCCGTCTCCGGCCTGCCGGTCAGCGCGGCGATCCGGGAGATGATCGGCGGCGTTGCCATCCGCCAGCGGCCACCGCAGGAGCTCCACGACCTGTATGTGGAGATCAACCACATCGGCAATAACATCAATCAGATCGCCCGCAAAGCCAACGCCGGCTTTGCGACGAAAGAGGATGTCAGGGAACTGAAATTCCTGATGCGGACGATAGAGACAAAAATGACAGAATTGGTGAAACAGTAATGGCAGTCACAAAGATCCTTGCCCGCAGAGCCGGTTTGGCGCAGGCCATTGCCTATGTGGTCAACGGTGACAAGACGGAGGAACAGGTGCTGACTGCCGCGCAGGGGTGCTCAATCGGAAGTGCCTGTGCCGAGATGCAGGATGCCAAGATCCGCTGGAATAAAACAGACGGAGTACAGCTCTATCATATCATCCAGTCCTTCCGTCCGGGCGAGATCACGCCGGGATTGGCGCTGGAGATCGCGCAGGAATTCGTGCGGGAGCATCTGCCCGGATACCAGGCGGTCATCGGCATCCATACAGACCGGGAACACATCCACGCCCATATCGTATTCAATTCCGTCAACCAGCTTACCGGAGGAAAATACCACAGCAATGCCCGAAGCTACTACCAGCAGATCCGTGCCATTTCAGACCGGCTCTGCCGGGAGCATGGATTATCTGTCATCGTGCAGGGCGAGCCTGCCAGGTCGGTCAGCTACATCGAGTGGCTGCGCCAGTCCAGGGGGCAGCCCACCTTCCGCTCCATGCTGGAGGCAGATCTGCGGGATGCCATCCGGGATGCCAACGACCTCGGTCACTTCTTCCTGCTCATGGAGCATAAGGGGTATGAGATCCATCATGGAGGCAGGATCGGCTTCCGCCTGCGGGGGCAGGATCGATACCAGTACCCCGGCAGGCAAGATCCGCTGTTCACAGAGGACGGTATCCGCACTGCCATCCAGGGCAACCTGGAACAGATCGAAGCGGGGCTGCGGCCTGTCTTGCCTGTGCGTCCGGCATATCAGCCGTATCGGAAGCATCCCAGATACAGCGGTTTCCTCGCCCTCTATGTCCATTATCTCTACCTGCTGGGCAAGATCGAAAAGCGGCAGTACCCGCCCCGCATGACGCCGCATCTGCGGCGGGCGGTCATGCACTTTGAGCGGTATCAGGCACAGTTCGCGTTCCTACGGGAAAATGACATCACAACGCCTGCTGACATGGCGGCATTCGAACAACGCACAGAGGAAACGCTGGGCAGATTGACAAAGCAGCGGACCCTCCTCAATGTGCGGAAGAAGAAACGCCAGCCGATCTATGCGGCGCTGGCAAACGCGGAGGCGCTGGAACCCAGCAGGGCGTTATACGAGGAAGGGCTCACCGGCATGGAGCAGGAATTCGAGCAGTATATGAAAGCCGTGAAGCTGCTGGAGGATAGCGGCATTCCGCGGGAGGTGCTGAAGAAAGAAAAGGCAGAAGTGTATGAGCAGCTCTCAGAGGTGAATCGGAAGATCCGGGCGGAGCGGGAAAAATGGAAGCTCTGTCGGGAAATCTGCCAGCAGACGCCTGCAATGGAGCAGGACATCCAGAAAACAGAAGAACATCAGAAGGAGGTGCAGGAACATGAACATCGGAGGCGGTGAAGCGGCGGACCAGCTGGTACGCATGATGCTCTCCGGCAGCGAGGTCGCTGTCCGGCTGAGCGGCTCCGCCATCAAAAATATGCTGGCGCTCACCATGGCGCTGGCGAAAAACCACAAGACCATTTCCGGTAAAGTCAATCTGGTCAAGATGCTGAAGGAGACCCGCGATGTGCGGCGATTTTCCATGTCACCGGAACAGTATCAGCAATTCAGGCAGCGGGCAGGAAAGCAGAAGATCCTGTTCTCTGCCATCCGCGATTCGGATAACAAGGGAAAAGTCGTGGATGTGATCATGCCGGTAACGGAGATCGACCGCGCCAATATGATCTTTGAGCGCATCCGCTATACCGGACAGCCGGAGCAGGCGCGGCAGGATGCCCCCTCTAAGGAGCAGGAAGCCCGTGTGGGACAGGAGGCGCCGCAGCGCGAACAGCAACGCCCTCGGCAGGAAGAAACGCCTGTAACGCCGCCTGTGGGCGAGCGGCAGGGGGTGACGCCAAAAAAAGGATCTCGGTCGGGAACAGACTTGCCAGATACCAAAGGCAGATCGACCTCATCCAGCGGCAGGGAAACGGCTGCCGGGACGATGACGAGTGAGCGCCCTTCGGTTCTGGAACGGCTGAAAGGCTATCAGGCGCAGCTGGATACCCGGCAGAAGTCTGCCCCGGCCAAGGAAAAGGTCCGTCAAAAAGTACGACCGGATAGGACAAAGTAAGGAAGCCGTTTCGTCAGCGAGGCCGGCAGAGCATTCTACTCTGCCGGCCTCGTATTTTTTATGCAGGAGGTGATGCGGCTGAAAAAGACATCCCAAACAACGGATCTGGTACTTGCCCTGTTCCTCTATATCCCTGTGGTATGGGCGGCGCTGCTGATCGCCCAGTCCCTTGGCGGCGGTCTGCCGGAGCTGCTATCAAACTTAACTGCCGCGCTGGAACGGCCTTTCCAGATCCAATGGACAGACAAGAGCCTGTTGTCCATTCTTGTCTGCACCGGCGCGTATCTCATGGGGCTGTGTCTTTATGCTTCCGGACAGGGCAGGACACGGGACGGCGAGGAACACGGCTCCGCCGCATGGGGCTCGCCCCGGCAGCTCAACGCGCAGTTCCGGCAGAAGCAGAACAAGATCCTCACCCGCCATGTGCGGCTGGGGCTGGATACCCACAAGCACCGGCGCTCACTGAATGTGCTGGTCATTGGCGGCAGCGGCGCCGCCAAGACGCGCGGCTATGTGAAGCCCAACATTCTGGAAGCAAACAGCAACTATGTGATCACAGACCCGAAGATGGAGGTGCTGACCGCCACCGGAGGGTATCTGAAACGGCAGGGATACGACATCCGAGTGCTGAATCTGGTGGATCTGTCGCAGTCGGATGGCTATAACCCCTTCCGCTACCTGCGGGATGAAAAAGACGCGCTAAAGCTGGTCAACACGCTGATCCAGGCAACGACGCCCAAGGGCAGTCACGAGTCCGATCCGTTCTGGTCGAAGTCCGAGACAGCACTGCTGCAGGCCATCATCCTCATGCTGTTCCAGGAAGCGCCGGAATACGAGCAGAATTTTTCCATGGTGATGCGCGTGCTGGAATATGCCGAAGTGAAGGAGGACGATGATGAGTATGTCTCCCCGCTGGATCTGCTGTTCCGGGCAATGGAGTATGAAAACCCGGAAAGCGTTGCCCTGCGGCAATATAAGGTTTTCAAGCAGGCTGCGGGCAAGACAGCGAAAAGCATTTTGGTGTCTGCAGCTGTGCGGCTGGCACCCTTCAATCTGCCGCAGATCAAAGCCATCACCGACCATGATGACATGGATCTCTACACGCTGGGAGAGCGAAAGTGCGCTCTGTACGCCGTCATCCCGGATAATGATACGACCTTCAACTTCCTCGTCAGCCTGCTGTACTCCCAGATCTTCCAGACCCTTTACTACTGCGCCGACCAGATCCACCATGGGGCGCTGCCCTGCCATGTGCATTTCATCTTGGATGAAGCGCCATCGGTCAATCTGCCGGGGCTGCCGCGGGAGCTTGCGACCATGCGCTCACGCAACATCTCCTGCAGCACCATCATCCAGAACATGGCGCAAATCAAGGAATTGTATAAGGACTCGTGGGAAACTATCCCCGGCAACTCGGACACGCTGCTCTATCTCGGCGGCAACGAGGCAAGCACCCACAAGTACATTTCCGAGGCGCTGGGCAAGTCCACCATTGACACCAGGACCCACGGGCAGACCAAAGGGCGGTCCGGGTCTTACTCCACCAACTTCCAGATGAGCGGCAGAGAACTGCTGATGCCGGACGAGGTGCGGATGCTGGATAACCGGTACTGCATCCTGTTCATCCGCGGCACACGGCCGGTGATGGACGAAAAGTATGAGCTCGTGGAGCATCCCGCCATCCGCTATACGATGGATGGCGGCGGACCGCCCTACATCCACCACGGGACGGCGGAGCCTCCCATTCCGGGAGAGCCGCTGTTCCAAACTGATTTTGACAATGAAAAGGAGAATGCTGCAGCATGAAACATGATTTGAATAACAAGAATTTTGAAAGAAAGGCAAAGCGCATCTACGCCGTCCTTGCCTGCACTGCGATGGTGATGATGGTCACCGCTGTTCCCGCACTGGCCGCAGACGACCCGCTGACGGTGGTCAACAACCTGTCCGATTTCATTTTCTCTCTGATCCGCGCCATTGGCCTCATCCTGCTGGGCTTCGGCATTTTGCAGGTGGGCCTGTCTCTCAAGAGCCACGATCCCTCCCAGCGCGCCAACGGTATGCTGACGGTGGCAGGCGGCATCGTCATTACCTTTACGAAGGAGATCCTTACTTTGATTACTGGCTGAAAGAAAAACGGCGGAGTGCATCGTTTTCAATGCACTCCGCCATCTGCTTCACAGCAATGCGCTGTAATCTCTGCGGGCATATAAAATTCTGCGAATTTGCACCGTGTCGCCAATAATGGCATAGAACACCAGATAATTTTTGACGATGAGATAGCGGTAGCCTTTTACAGCCAGCGCCAGATCCTTCGGCTTCGGACAGCGTTCTGGCATTTTGGATAAACTTGCGATCTCTTCGACCAGCAAGTCATAATACTTCGACGCAGCATCCGGAGATAGCGTGTTCAAATATCCAATCACTTCCTCCAAGTCCTGCTTGGCGGTGGGAAAGATTTTTATTTTATACGTTTCCATGGACACGCTCCCGCAGGTTCTTAGCCAGCGTCAGGAAATCCTCGCCCTCCGCACCGGAGGCAATCTCCTGTTCTGCCACGGCCAGCTTTCCATAGAGATCAATGAGTGCCTGCTGGCGCTCATACTCCTCCATACTGATCACTACCATATCGCCGGTGCCGTTGCGGGTGATATAAACGGGCTCACGAGTCTGGCGGCAGAAGTCCGAGATATCATTGGCATTGCTGCGAAGATCGGAAATTGGACGAATACTTGGCATACTATGCACCCCCTTGTTTTTAATCATAGTATAGCAAAATAATGAGCAAATATCAATACGAATTCTGAGCAAAGAAAGAAGGTGAAAACGATCGGAAGCGGAAACTGGATCGTAGACAATTTGAACTCTGCGCTGGAAATGTGGAACGGAAGGCTGGCAGAGATCTGGCAGCTCATCAGCACCTCGCCGGAGTCCTTCAAGGGCGGCGGTGTCTGGAATGTCATCGTGAATATCAACGATGGATTAAAAGCTGTGGGGTATGCGCTGTTGGTGCTGTTTTTCGTAATGGGCGTGGTCAAGACCTGCGGCAGCTTCACCGAGATGAAGAAGCCGGAGGTGGCCTTCAAATGCTTCATCCGCTTTGTGCTGGCGCAGGCGGCGGTGTCGTGGGGCATGGAGCTGATGACCGGCGCGTTTCGTGTTGCCCAGGGCATGGTGACGACCATCATGGATTCCTCCGGGCTGACGGCGATGACTGCCACCACATTACCGGATGAACTGGTGAGCATCATCGAGGATGTGGGATTTATCGAATCCATCCCGCTGTGGGCAGTGACGCTGCTGGGCTCGCTCTTTATCTGGGTTCTGTCCCTCGTGATGATCCTGACGGTGTATAGCCGCTTTTTTAAGCTCTACATCGCCACGGCCATCGCGCCTATCCCGCTGGCCAGCTTTGCGGGACAGCCCTCCAGCAGTATTGGCGTAGCCTTTCTGAAAAGCTATGCCGCCATCTGTCTGGAGGGCTGTATCATTGTATTGGCTTGTGTGATCTTCTCTGCCTTTGCATCGTCCCCGCCCGCCATCGCGGACGATACGCTGGCGGCAGCCACCATCGTGTGGAACTATGTGGGTGAGCTGATCTTCAATATGCTGGTGCTGGTGGGCGCGATCAAGATGAGCGACCGCATCATCCGGGAACTGATGGGCCTTGGCTGATTCAGCGCCACAGTCCCTCTGTGCTGACGGTATCCTCACCGCGCTCTCTGGCTTTGCGAACACGGTAGGAGAAATACTCCATAGCGGCAGCGTCATCTCGTGCCTGCGTGACAAAATCGCAGGCAAAGCGGATCAGCGAAAGCAGCCAGGACAATGCCACCAGCCCTACAAGGACGAACAGGATGCGGTCTGCCAGCACGGTATGGGCGCGATACCAGCCGTGGAACACCGTCAGCATGGACACGGTGTACAAAAGCGGGATGGTCATCCGCGTCAGCGCGGCCAGCCGGGAGAGAAGCGCCAGGACGCCGAGTCCGGCGATCACCAAAAAAGCGATCATGTGTCACGACCTCCTTCATCGGGTTTGTGGCATAGTACCATGACTGCGCAGACAAAGCAAGAGTCTGTTCAGCAAAACTCAGAAAAAATCGGAGGTGATCCATTGGAGGTCCGCATCAACAAAGAAGTACGAAATTACCAGGAGAGTCTATTCTTCGGCCTGTCCCTGCGGCAGCTGCTGTTCGCACTGCTGGCGGTGGCCGTGGCAGTGGGCGTATATTTCGGCCTGCGCCCTGTGCTGGGGAATGGGGAGATCGGCTGGGTCTGCGTGCTTGCAGCCTTTCCCTTTGCCCTGGGCGGCTTTTTTCAGTATAACGGCATGACGCTGGAACGCTTTCTGCTTGCGTATATCCGCTCGGAATTCCTGTTTCCCCGCAGGCTCGTGTTCAAATCGGACAACATATACGCCAAAGTTTTGGAAAATTCAACGATAAAGGAGGCACTCAAGCTTGATTAAAACTCTGCAAAATACACTGAAGCAGGACAAAGAAAGATTTATAGTTCCGAGATCTGTACAGGACATCATCCCCATCCGCCGCATCTGGCCGGATGGGGTCTTTCAATTTGGCAGCAAGTATTCTAAAACACTGCGTTTTAGCGACATCAACTACGCCATCGCCTCGAAAGAGGATAAGACAGCCATGTTTCTCAGCTATTCCGAGCTGCTGAACGCGCTGGACACCGGCTCCACCACGAAGATCACCATCAACAATAAGCGCCTGGACCGGCGCAATTTTGAGCAGGAGATCCTTATCCCGACCAAGGGAGATGATCTGGACGGCGGGCGTAAGGAATACAACGCCATGCTGCTGGATAAGGTGACGGACTCGTCCAACAGCGTGGTGCAGGAGCGCTACATCACCCTGTCCGTCCACAAGAAAAATGTAGAGGAAGCCCGTGCGTTTTTTGACCGCACGGTCCATGACGCCGCTTCCCGTCTGAACCACATGGACTCCCACTGTGAGGAACTGGATGCGGCAGACCGCCTCCACATCCTGCATGATTTCTACCGTGTGGGAGAGGAAAGCGAGTTCCGCTTTGACCTCCGGGAGAACATGAAGAATGGGCACTCCATCAAGGATGCCATCTGCCCGGACAGCATGGAATTCAAAAAGGACCATTTTATCATGGGCGGCAAATATGGCCGGGTGCTGTTTCTGAAGGAGTATGCCAGCTACATCAAGGATTCCATGATCAATGAGCTTACCAGCCTGAACCGAAGTCTCATGCTGTCTATCGACATCATCCCTGTCCCTACCGACGAGGCGGTGCGGGAGATGCAGAACCGCCTGCTGGGTGTGGAGACCAATGTGACCAACTGGCAGCGCCGGCAGAACGCCAACAATAACTTCTCCGCCGTTGTACCTTACGATTTGGAGCAGCAGCGCAAGGAGACCCGCGAGATGCTGGACGATCTCACCACCCGCGACCAGCGGATGATGTTTGCCGTGGTGACGCTGGTACATCTGGCAGACAGCAAGGAGGAATTGGACAGCGACACGGAAACGCTCCAGTCCATCGCCCGCAAGCACCTCTGCCAACTCACGACCCTGAACTGGCAGCAAGCGGACGGGCTGGTGACGGCGCTGCCGCTGGGCCTGCGCCGCATCGATGCACTGCGCACCCTGACCACGGAAGCGCTGGCTGTTCTCATGCCCTTTAAGGCCCAGGAGATCTGGGACCGGGGCGGTGTGTACTACGGGCAGAACGCCATCAGTAAAAATCTTATCGTAGCGGATCGCAGGCAGCTTCTCAATGGCAACGCATTCATTCTGGGTGTCTCCGGCTCCGGTAAATCCTTCAGCGCCAAGAAGGAGATGGTGTCTCTGGCGCTGTCCACGCAGGACGATATTATCGTGATCGATCCGGAGTCGGAGTACCGGCCCCTCATCGAAGGGCTGGGCGGTCAGGTCATCAACATCTCCGCCACCTCGCCCAACCATATCAACGCCATGGATATGGAGCAGGGCTACGGGGACGGAGAGAACCCCGTGGTGCTGAAATCCGAGTTCCTGCTCTCCCTCTGTGAACAGCTCATCGGGGCAGGCAAGCTGTCTGCCAAGGAAAAATCCGTCATCGACCGCTGCACCGCGCAGGTGTACCGGGACTATATCCGCAGCGGGTATCACGGCGCGGTCCCCACCTTGCAGGACTTCCACGCGGAGCTGCTCCGCCAGCCGGAAAAGGAAGCGCAGGATGTGGCGCTGGCCATCGAACTGTTTACAGACGGCAGTCTCAACACCTTTGCCAAGCCCACCAATGTGGACACCAACGCCCGTATCCTCTGCTACGATATCCGAGACCTTGGCAAGCAGCTTCTGCCGGTAGGAATGCTGGTGGTGCTGGACAGCATCTTCAACCGCATCATCCGCAACCGTGGGCTGAAGCGCAACACCTGGATCTATATTGATGAGATCTATCTGCTGTTCCAGCATGAGTACAGCGCCAATTTCCTGTTCACCCTCTGGAAGCGTATGAGAAAGTATCAGGCTTGCGGCACGGGGATCAGCCAGAATATCGAGGATCTGCTGCAGTCCCATACGGCCCGCACCATGCTGGCAAACTCAGAATTTCTCATCATGCTGAATCAGGCGGCCACAGACCGGGAGGAACTGGCGCGCCTGCTGAACATCTCGGATAATCAGCTCTCCTACATCACCAATGTGGACTCCGGTCGGGGGCTCATCAAATGTGGCAGCGCCATCGTGCCTTTCGTGGACAGTTTTCCCCGCCACACCAGGCTGTATCAGATGATGACGACTCGCCCCTCCGACCTTGTTGCGTGATGTGCTATGAAAAAAATCAAAGAAAAACCCACGCTCTCTGAACGCATCAAAGAAAAAGCGGTATCGACACCCAGAGAACTGCTGCACAGAGGTCTGGACGATGGTTCTGAGCGGCTGCGGACGCAGCTGCGGGATACGGCTCAGCACGGGCAGGCAGACGAGTACGGCGGTGACGCCGTTGAGGATACCGCCGCCCACGGCCTGCGTCGGGCAGAAAAGGAACTCACCCGGCAGCGGAAGAAGAAACCGCAGGAGCAGCCGCCGGAGGGCGGCGCTCCTGCTGCCGATGCCACAGAGCAAAAGCCTTCTGCTATCAAGGGAAAAGATACCACTTCTGCCGTTTCGCAGCCGCAGACCGCTGCGGAGCGTGGACGGCAGCAGGCGCGTCAGAACGCCGCGCAAAAAGCTGCCAAGATCAAGACCAAAGACGCCTATATCGGCGCACAGACAGAGACACAGGTCACAGTGGCAGCGGAACCGCAGCGGCAGGGGCAGAGAGTATTTATGGAGGAACGCGGGCGCAAAGCCGCCCGATGGCAGGCGGTGCAAAAACGAGCCGTATCGCGGCACCAGGTCAAGACGGCGCAAGCCTTGCATTCAGACAGGGACGGCAGCACCATGCCCGACAGGAAACGTTCAGCACAGACTCCTCACATTAAAGAGCGGGCGGCAACCAGCTTGCCAAAATCGGCGCGAAAACACAGTCTGCCAATGGAACGGAAAGTATCACCGACTTTGTCTCGTTCACGCAAGACGGGCGACGCGGTGAAAGCCGCAGAGTCCGCACAGAAGCAGGCGGTCATGCTGCAAAGCAGCGCCCATGCCGCACGGGAAGCAGTGGTGCAGACAACGCGGTATCAGCAAGCCGCGAAAGCGGCGCAGGCCACCGCGCAGAAAGCATCCCAGGCGGCGGGACGGGCGCTGCGGGCGATCCTGTCCGCCGCCAGAAGCCTTGCGGCGGCGATGATGGCGGGCGGCAGCACGGTCCTCTCAATGGTGTTAGTCATCTGCCTGATCGGGCTTCTGATCGCGTCGCCGTTTGGGATTTTCTTCTCCGGCGAGGACAGCGGCACCGGATATACGATGCCGGAGGCTGTGACCATGCTGAACGCGGAGTTCACAGACCGCATCGAGCAGATCAAGGTGGATAACCCTTATGACGAATTGGATATGGACAACGCGGGCAGCGCCGCTATGGTGGCGAACTGGCGGGATGTGCTGGCGGTCTATGCTGTGCGGACAACGACAGATGCAGCGTCGCCGGACGAGGTGGCGACGCTGACGGAAGAAAAGCTGGATATTCTGCGACAGATTTTCTGGGATATGAACGCCATCTCTTATTGGGTGGAAACCATCTCAGGCGACAAGGATGAAAGCGATACCGTCATCCTGCACATCACTGTCACAGTCAAGGATCATCTGCAAATGGCGGAGGAATACCATTTCACGGCAGAACAGAAGAAGCTGCTGGAGGAACTGATGCAGCCGGAGTATGAAGAACTGTTCATGCGGCTCACCGGCAGCTACCAGGATATTGCACTCGGCGATAAGGAAGCTGCGGAGATCATGAAAAAACTCCCTGCGGATATCAGCGAGGAGCGCAAGCAGGTGGTGCTGACGGCGTATCAGCTTCTGGGCAAGGTCAACTATTTCTGGGGTGGAAAGAGCCTTGTGCTTGGATGGGATTCTCGCTGGGGTACGCCTATGGAGGTCACGGCGGCAGGCAGCTCTACGACCGGAACGATGCGCCCATTCGGATTAGACTGTTCCGGCTTTGTCGATTGGGTGTTTTACAACCAGTCTGGCGGCAGTTATGTCATCGGCCATGGCGGTGGAGCGTCCAGTCAGCACAGCTATTGCACCGATATTTCATGGAGCGATGCCCAGCCGGGAGACCTTGTGTTCTATCCGGGAGACAGCCATGTCGGCATTGTCTGTGGATTTGACGGAAACGGCAATGTGCTTATCATCCACTGCGCCAGCGGGTACAACAATGTGGTTGTGACGGGAAAGAGCGGCTTTACATCTATTAGCCGCCCTGCATACTATGCCGATTAAAAATACCTCTTGTTTCCGCATGGTATCGTCTTTCTCTGATGCTGTCACGCTTTCCTATTTCCCGCCACCGGCAGGGCCACCTGGGTGATGAACTTGCTCGGGTCCTTGTGCTGGGGCGGGCCCTCCAGATAGGTGTGGCGCAGGGTGCCAAGCGGCGTTAGACCGTGGGCGGCGGCATGGTCCTGAAGCTGCCGCCCTACGGCAGGGAGTTCCTCGTAGGCTCCGTGGTGGTAGATGCAGATTGCCTACACTTCCGGCAGCTCCACCACAAATTCACCTTGGCTGCCTGCGGGAACTGCCACACAGAAAGCGGCTTCTCCCGAACGGTCAATGGGATATTCGATGAAGTACATCCGCCGGGTGATGTCCGTTCCGTAGGAGCGCATGGCCTCCAGCGCCGTATTACGCAGCAGGACGGTGCGCTCGGCCACGGAACCGCTCGGATAGATGCGGCGATACACCAGCTGCGGCGGCAAAAATATCTCCTTGACCTGTTCAGAGCTGATCTTAGCCCGCTCGTAGAGCTTTTCGATGTTGAGGTTCAGCTCATCGCGCATCTTTTCCAGCCGCTGAATCAGCGGCAGCAGGTCGGCGGAGTCGTTGAAGTAGTCCCGGATCTCATCCAGCGTCAATCCAAGGTTTTGCAGGCTGCGGATACTGCGCAGCAGAGTGAAGGTGTCAATACCGTAATAGCGGTTGCCGGTGGCGGTATTTCGGGTGTCGGGCTGAATGAGTCCCCGCTCCTCGTAATGGAGGATAATGCGGCGGGTGACGCCCAGCGCTTTGGCAATTTCCCCAATGGAAAAAAGATTTTCTTCATTTTTGGACATAATTTTACCTCAAAAAGCAAAAAAAGACTTGCACTGCACTCCGACAGCCTTGCTTTCTCTATGGCCGCCCCTGGTTTTGACGGTTACGATAGGAATATTGTTATTGACAATTTGCAAAAATCATTCCTCTCATACTTTGGAACGATTTACATTTTCGTCAGGGGTTGTATAATAAACTTGAGTTATAATCAATTTCGTCGAAAGAGGTATTGACAGGGGGGCGCGCCCCCCTGTCCCGTAGGGTGCCCCTACGGGACAATCCCACTCTGGCGCAAGGGAGGGAAACGCTTGCAGGACAACATCATCGTAAAACCGTCCGTTGAGAAGCAGTTTGACCGTTTTTTGCGGCAGGGCCGCGCACTCTTTTTCAGCGCACCCTGCGGCTTTGGAAAGACAGTGCTGGCCGATACGCTGTTGGATGGGCGGCCCGTTCTGCGGCTGAACGCGGCAGATACCGGCTTTGCGCTGCCCTCTCTGGAAGATGCGTGGGACATCCTGCTGATCGACAACATTCAGGATATGCAGGAGGAGCAGGACTGGAATGCCCTGTGCGAGCTGATCCGCGCCTGCCCTGAGCGCCGCTTCGTCCTGCTCTCCCGCGGCCCGCCGCCGGGGAGCCTCATGGCCTTTCAATACACGGGGCTGATGACGGTGCTGGAGACCGACGACCTGCTCTTTGATGCGGATGATGTGCGGCGGCTGCTCCGGCTTTACGGCGTGGAGGCGGCAGACAGTGAGATCGACGGGATACGGAAGGAATCCATCGGATACCCACTGGGCGTGGCCATCACGGCGCGGCATCTGTCCGGCGGAAAGCATTTTTCGCCGGAGATCGTGGCGCGGGTGTTCCGGGAGGTGTTTCTCTACTTCGAGACCGCCATCTACCGGCGCTTTGACCTGCCGGTGCGCCGTTTTCTGCTGGAGCTTGCGCCGTTTGAGAGCTTCGACCTGGAAATGGCGCGGATGGTCAGCGGCGATCCACGGGCCGGCGACCTGCTGGACTGGCTGCTGCGCTATACCACCATGTTCCGCTGCGACGACCGCCAGCACTATCACTTCTGGTCCGGTTTCCGGGAGTTCCTTCTCTGGGAGATGGAGCGGGAATACACAGAGGAAAAGCGCCGCGCGCTGCTCAGCCGCGGCGGGCTCTACTACGAGCTGAAGGAGGACTACGCCCGCGCGCTGGAATGCTACACCAGCGGCGGCGACCACTCCAAGGTGTCCGAGTTGCTGGTGCGCAATGCAGAACTCCACCCCGGCATGGGCCACTATGCCGAGATGGAAAAATACTACCGAAGTCTGCCGGAGGCGGAAATTCTCGCCTCTCCCTCGCTGATGCAGGGCATGAGTATGCTCTGCGCGCTGGCCATGGATTACGAAGGCTCGGAGCGCTGGTACGGCGAGCTGCAAGCATTTGCCGAACACTGCGGCAGACAGGATGCCGCCGGGAAGCAGGCCCGCAGCCGCCTTGCGTGGCTGGACATCTCCCTGCCCCAGCGGGGCGTGAACGGCTTGACGGAAACCATCCCAGCTGTGTTCCGGCTGCTGATGAACAAGGAAGTGACGCTGCCGTCCTTCTCCGTCACCAGCGCCCTGCCCAGCATCATGAACGGCGGCAAGGACTTCTCCCCGTGGAGCAAAAAGGACGACCTGCTCTACAAGACCCTCCGCATCCCCGTGGAGGCGGTGCTGGGGCGGGACGGCGTGGGTCTTGCGGACTGCGCCATCGCCGAGAGTAAGTTTGAAAAGGGCGAGGACGTCGCCGGTCGGATGCTGTCCCTTCTCCCGCAGCTCAACGAGGTGCGCAACCGCGGCGCGCCGGACACGGAGTTCGCCATCAGCGGTCTGCTGGCCCGCAGCCAGCTGGCAAACGGACAGCCCACCGACGCGCGGCGCACCATCGAGGTGCTCCGCGAACGCTTTGCCGAGCGGGGCCTGACCCGGTTTTTCCCCAACATGGATGCCATGCTCTGCCGCCTTTCGCTGCACACGGGAGATATCGATGCGGCGGACGCGTGGTATCGGGAAAAAGCGCCCCGAGAGCCGACGCATTTGAACGTCATGCGGCGCTACCAATATCTCACCCAGGCCATGGCGGAGCTGGCGGACGGCAGGCCGGACGCGGCGCTGCTGACGCTTGCCCCGCTGGAGCCGTACATCCCAAACTGCGCCCGCATCATCGACGGGATTCACCTGAACATTTTGACGGCCATTGCCCTGCACCGCAAGCGGGACGAGGGGTGGCGCGGACGATTGATGGCGGCGCTGGACGCGGCGGCGGAGTACCGCTTCATCCGCACCGTCAGCGTATACGGCACGGCGGTGCTGCCGCTGCTGGAGGCGCTGGACTGGGACGGTGACAAAGCATGGCGCAAGCGGCTGATGGCGGCGGTGCGGACGCAGGCGGCGTTTTACCCCCATTTCCTCGAACCCCGCCTTGCCCCCGGCGAGGAGCTGACACCCACGGAACTGCAAATTCTCCATCTGCTCTGCGCGGACAAAAGCAACGCGGAGATCGCCCGGATCATGGACGTGAAGCTGCCGACCGTGAAGACCCATGTCAGCCACATCCTCGACAAGCTGGACGTGAAGCGCCGGGCGGAGGCCAAAACCGCCGCGAAAAAGCTGCATTTAGTGCAGGACGACCTGTAAAAACAGCATCCGGCAGATGCCGGTTTTCCATATAAAAGCAAGACGATTTTTCAAGGAGGAAGAATATGAAAAAACGAGTATTGAGTATGCTCATGACGCTGGCGCTCTGCCTGTCGCTGCTGCCCACGGCGGCGCTGGCGGCGGACCCGGAGGCAGCCCCGGCGGAACAGTTTTCCGGTCTCACCCTCGGCGAGACCTACTGGTTCGACCTGTCCGGGGCGGGCATTCCGGGCACCGTGAACGAAGGGAACAGTGAGGGCGCGGCCGCTGTGCCGGACAAGACCCTCCGATGGGTGCCCTTCACCTACGCGGGCACCGTGAAAGCTTATGTGCTGAACGAGAACTCCAGCGGTGTAAAGACCGCTTCAGAGGCGGCGGCAAGCACGACTTCCCCCGATGGGCAATACGGCTACACCTATGACCACAGCCTGTTTATCGCGGACTACGCCGTGACCCATACCGTCAGCTGGGATGAGCTGAATGAGAAGGGTCTGATTTTCGGCACGGCCTATACCAGCGGCGGCGTGGACTACACCCTCCGCGCGCCCTCGGCGGGGAGCAGCGACGACGGCGCTTCGGGCGGCGCCCCGGCAAGCAACGAGTGGGACATGATTTTGGCCAAAAACAGCGTTGATATCAAAAACTGGAACAATATGTATTCCTGGGGGCAGGATACTGCTGACCTGGTTGACCAGTATGATTCTTCGTTTCGCCCGAACCGTGGGCACGGCTCGGCCCGCCACTGGGATTGCAGCGATGCTACGATCCAGTTCGCGGTCGTCGGTTTCCGCCCCGTCCTTGAAATTCTGAACCCTGACACACTGGGCCCTGACAGCCTGACGACCGTCACGCTGGACCTGAACGGCGGCTCCATCGGCTCCATCACCGGGACGGTCAATTTGGCGGTGAAGTCCGACTTCAATCTTGCCCTCCCCGGCGGCAAGGACGTAACCCGCCCCACCGGGAATACCGGCGCCTACTTCAAGTGGCAGGACAGCAACGGCAACTTCTACGAGCCGGGCGAGCCGGTCCCCGCCAACGTGACCCGCCTGACCGCCCTGTGGGCGCCGCCCGAACAGTTTTCCGGTCTCACCACCGGCGGAACCTACTGGTTCGACCTGTCCGGGGCGGGCATTCCGGGCAACAAGAACGGCAGCCTGCCGGACAGCGCCCTGCACTATGTTCCCTTTACTTATGCCGGAACGATAGAAGCCTACAAGCTCACGTCTGCGACGGCGACCACCGAGGAGTATGCACAGCGGGAAAAATATCCCCACAGCCTGTTTGTGGCGGACTACAATGTAACGCATACGGTAAGCTGGAATGACCTGAATACCGCAAATCTGATTTTCGGCAAGGGCTATGTCGCCGGCGGCGTGGACTATACTCTCCGCGCCCCCTCTGTGGGGAGCAACTATACTGGCTCTGATGACAGTGAGCGCAGCACGCCCCAAAGCAACGAATGGGATCAGATTTTAGACAAAGACAGTGGCTATATCAAAAACTGGCCAGATATATATTCCTGGGGACAGGACACCGCTACTACTAATGAGTCGTTCCGTGCGGTTCGCGGGTACGACTCGGCCCGCTACGGGAATTACCGCAGTGCTGCGTACCGGAACGCGATCCTCGGTTTCCGCCCCGTCCTTGAAGTCCGGAACCCTGGCACCCTGGGCCCTGACAGCCTGACGACCGTCACGCTGGACCTGAACGGCGGCCATGTGGGACGTGATGCTACTGCTGTTACTGTCAATTTGGCGGTGAAATCCAGCGGGACATACACCGCTCCCAGCAGCGACGGCCTGACCCGCCCCACCGGGAACGACGGCGCCTACTTCAAGTGGCAGGACAGCAGCGGCAACTTCTACGAGCCGGGCGCGCAGATCACCGCCGGCGTGACCAGCGTGACCAGACTGACCGCCCGGTGGGAAAAGGATGTTCCCACGCTGACCGCCCCCACCGCAAACACTCTGGTCTATAACGGCAGTGCGCAGGCGCTGGTCACCGCCGGTACTACAGCGGACGGCACCATGCAGTACAGTCTGAATAATGCAGACTGGAGCGACAGTGTTCCCACCGGCACCACCACCGGCAGCTACACCGTTTATTACAAGGTCGTGGGCGACAGCAACCACACCGACAGCGAGCCGGCTTCGGTCAGCGTCACCATCGCGCCCAGGTCCATTGCGGACGCTTCGGTCACGCTGGGTGAATCGCTGACCTACAACGGCTCCAGCCAGACCCAGACGGTTACCGTGAAGCTTGGTGAAGTGGATATCACCAGCTCCTGCAACGTGTCCAACAATGTGCAGACCAACGCCGGCAGCTACACCCTGACGGTCACGGCCAAGGACGGTTCCAACTACACCGGCAGCGTGACCAAGGACTTCACCATCGCCAAAAAGTCCATCACGCCCACCATTGCAGTGAGCGGAACCTACACCTTCACCGGCAGCGCCATCACGCCCGCCTTCACGGTGAAGGACGGCGACACCGCTCTGACCGCAGATGATTACACCGCCGTTTTCGCCGACAACATCAACGCCGGCAGCGGCAAGGTCACGGTCACGGAAAAGACGACCGGCAACTACACCTTCAGCGAAGCGCAGCAGAGCTTTACCATCGGCAAGGCCGCCGCGCCGACGCTGGACAACATTTCTGTCAGCCAGAAGTACACCGTGACCACCCAGCAGAGCAAAGACATCGGCCGAGCGGGGATGCCTGATGACGCCGGCACCCTGGCCTATGCCAAGGGCACTGAGGAAGAGATTACCTACGTCAGCAGCTGGAACGTGGAACCCGATACCGGTAAAGTGACCTTCACCCTGTCCGGCGGCGCAGCAGGCAGCACTGTGACCCTGCCCATCAAGATCACCTCCACCAACTACGCGGATTCCACCGTCAATGTGGTGATTACCCTGACGGATAAGGATGTTCCCACGGTCAACGCCAACGACATCACCGTGACCTACACCGGCTCCGCTGTTCCGAACAGCGCCATTACCGGCACCGCCAGCGTGGCCGGTAGTTGGCGCTTCAAGAACGCGGCTCCCGTGAAGGTTGCGGACAGCAGCGACAGTGTGACCGTGGTGTTCACCCCCGCGGACACGGACACCTATGAAACGGTTGAGGATTTCATCAAGGTGACCATCAACAAGGCCACCCCCACCGGAACGCCCGCTTACACCGCCATCACCACCGGCGGCAAGACTCTGGCGGACGCGGCGCTGGCTATCGGCACCATCACGCCGACCGGCGGCTCCATCGCGTGGGACGTTGCCGCCGACACCGCTGTGACAGCCAACACCGCCTACAACTGGACTTATACCCCCACCGACCCGGACAACTACAACCATCTGACCGGCAGCATCACGCCTTATGTGGTGTCCTACTCCGGTGGAGGCTCCTCCGGCAGCTCCAACACCACCACCAAAACGGAGAAGAACCCGGACGGCTCCACCACCACGACCGTGACCGACAAGAAGACGGGCACCGTGACCGAGACCACCAAGAACACCGACGGCAGTACCACCGTTGTGGAGACCAAGAAGGACGGCACCGTCACCGAGACCAACAAGACCGCTGACGGCACCACCGGCACCGTGGTCACCGACAAGAACGGCAGCGTAACCGAAGTGAAGTCCACCGTTTCCACTGCTGCCGCGAAGGAAGCCGCCAAGACCGGCGAGGCTGTGACTCTGCCTGTGGAAGTCCCCGCCGCTAAGACCACCGAGGACGCTCCCGCCGTGGAAATTTCCGTGCCCAAGAGCACCGGCTCCGTCAAGGTGGAAATTCCTGTGGGGAAGGTCACCCCCGGCACCGTGGCTGTCATTGTCCATGCCGACGGCACCGAGGAAATCGTCAAGACCTCCATTCCCACCAAAACCGGCGTGGCGCTGAAACTTGAAGGCAGTGCCACCGTGAAGGTCATTGACAACGCCAAGAAATTCTCCGATGTACCCGCAAGCCACTGGGCCAGCGAAGCGGTTGCCTTCGCCTCCGCCCGGGGCATCACCGGCGGCACCTCCGACACCACCTTCTCTCCGGACGCTTCCTGCACCCGCAGCCAGATCGTCACCTTCCTGTGGCGGGCGGCCGGATCTCCTGAGCCCAAGGGCTTGAGCAGCCTTTCCGATGTTCCCGCCGACGCCTACTACGCCAAGGCGGTGGCCTGGGCACTGGAAAACGGCATCACGGGGGGAACCGGCAATGGCATGTTCAGCCCCGACGCCACCTGTACCCGCAGTCAGAGCGTGACCTTCCTCTATCGTGCCGCCGGGTCTCCCACGGCTTCTGATGACATCGCGTTCGGCGATGTTACCGCTGAGAGCTACTATGCCGACGCCGTGGCCTGGGCCGCGCAGAACGGCATTACCAGCGGCATTGGCAGTGGGCTCTTTGGACCTGCCAATGAGTGCTCTCGGGCTCAGATCGTGACCTTCCTCTATCGGAGCGCAAAGTGATTTTAGGGCGAACCTGATTCCGGTTTTCGGCTCAACGCCCGCTCCGGAAGGGAATTTTTATCACATAATCTTACAAAACAGTACAGCAAAAAGGCTTTGGACAGGGGGGTACCCCCCTGTCCCCGCAGGGAACCCTGCGGGGATAGCCATTTTTTACCACGGGAGGAAAATAATATGAAAAAACGATTGTTCAGCATCATTACGGCTCTGGCCATGTTCCTGAGCCTGCTGCCCGCCTTTCCGGCAGCGGCGGCGGATATCGTGGATGGTACGACAATTTATGTCAGTAACACCGGCGATGATAAAAAAGACGGCACGTCTGAAGCGCAGGCTTTCGAGACCCTGGAGCGCGCGCTTAAGAAAGCGGATGAGGACCCCCATACGAGGTACACCATCTTCATTCTGAACAACGCGTCAACCAATCAGCCGTCGAACGATGAGCCGCTGATCATCAAGAGCCCTGTGATAATCGAAGGTAAGGGCGCAGACGTCAGCAACCTGATCATCAATAAGGCGGGCGTCATTCTGGGCGCTGACGTCACGTTCCGTAACATCGCCATCGGATTGATAAACCCTGTGCGCAACGCGATCATCGCCAACGGCTACCAGCTGGTGCTGGATAATGTGTCACAATATACGAGTGCGAAGTTCAGCACCCATCTGTTTGCCGGCGGGCTGTCCGATACCGAACTGAAGAATCTGCCGAAGTCGGGCGGGGAAGGATCGATTGAGCTGCATGGCACAGTTCAGGTAGGGGAGATCTACGGCGGCGGCCTGTCTGACGTGAGCAACGACGATGTTCTGGCTAATAAAGAGGGGCGCAACCACTTTGACGGATCGTCCGCCATCATATTTGCCCCCGATTTGAGCAGCAGCAGCACCATCGGCACCGTCTATGGCTGCGGCGCCCGGGAAAACCGGAGTGGTGTCTCTTTGGGCGGATTAACTCTCGCTGGGGACGAGTGGGTTCGCGACGGCTCTCTTTATACAGCGGATAATGTCGCGATTGCATTGTACGCGTCGATGCCCAGACTGAACATCAACGGGTTTACCGGTGACAGTCACACTCCGGCGGCGGTTGTCTGTGGAGACAGCCAACAATCCGCTGAAGGAACTGAGATAACAGTGGGAGGCATCCAGAACATCTCCGAACTGAGGGTCGAGAAGGGCAATTTCTCCCTCAAACCCGCGTTCGGCGCTGACTTCAGTCAGACGGCGGTTTCCGTGGCAGCCGGTCAGACGCTTCGGCTGCATGAGTGCGAGGAGGATTTCACGTTCAAATCCTTTACCTCATTAGCTACAGACGACAATCCTGCCAAGCTGACCCTCAATGCGAGCGCGTACAGAACCCACCAAAAGCTGACTATCCTCGGCAAGCCCTCCGGCGTGACCAAGGTGGGTATCGGCGGATTTGATGGCAATGGCGTATCATGGCAGCGGGCCATCGAGGATTATCCTTACATCACCGCCGCCGATGTTTTTGGCTGTAAATTCCTTCTGGCGCCCCACAGCAGCCAGACGGACATGATCTTTGGTTTTGAAGAAGCAGGGGATGGGAAGAATTTTGTCTGGAAAGCTTCCTCACAGCCCAATGACGGAAAAATCAGTCTCGACAAGGCGGAAGTCAAGATTCTGAATCCGCAGCCCCTGGTCTGCATTCCCAACGGAGAGGTAAAGCCTGAAATCCAAGTCTGGTTAAAAGATGCTTCCGGACAGACACTGGTAGATCCCGAAAATTATACCATCGGCTATCAGGGTAATGATTTGCCGGGTGAAGCCACCGTTATTGCGACAGGTAAAGGGAACTATGTCGGCGAGGCTATAGGTTATTTTGAGATAGCCCCCTGCCCTGTAACCAATTCTAACTACCTTTTTAAAAAAGTGGAGGTACCCAATACGGGTGTGACTATGACCATAGATTTGCCCGACCCTGCCGAGCTCCACGAAAATTTGAAATATGACACCCCTAAAATTTTCGCGGGTTCTACTTACTTAAATGGTGATATAAAGCTGGAGAACAATCAGCTTACCTTTACAGCAAAGTCCTTTTCTTCAGTGAATAGCAGCCATGTAGGCGTAATCAAGATTCCTGTCGTATCCGATCTGGGTCAGGATTTCTGTCCCTATGAATTCTATACTTTCGATCTCCAGTTCCGATTAGTCAATCCCAATCGATCCGAGGTGACCATCCTAGGCGTAGAGGCCGCCTCCGATCTGACCTACAACGGGCTCCCCCAGGAAGGCTATACAGGCACAGTGAGCAACAACGACAACTATGAAGAAGGCTATTTGCATTATTACTCCGGCCGAAAGGACACAACGTACAGCAGTTACACAGCACCCACCAATGCCGGTGACTACACTGTGACCATCTCTGTCAGAGATGTCGCAAATTATACGGGAAGTACGTCCATGGATTTCTCTATCGGCAAAAAGGATGTCATTGTACGTGCCGAAGATAAGACCGCCTATGTGGGTGACCCTGCTCCAAAGCTGAGCTATACCGCCGAAGGCTTTGCTCTATCCACCCACGTTATAGGAAAGGAACCCAGCCTGGGCTATGAAACCCAGCCGGATATGTCGAAGCCCGGAACGGCAACCATCAAATTCACCAAAGAAATTGGAGAAATCAGAGACAGTAAAACCTTCGAAGATATCACCGATAATTATAACATCATCTATAAAAACGGCACGTTGACCGTAGTCTCCCGTCCCGGTGACGGCGGTGACAGCGGCAACGGCGGCAACTCCGGTGACAGCGGTTCCTCCGGCGGCGGCGGTTCCTCCGGCGGCGGCGGTTCCTCCGGCGGTGGCGGTTCCATCGGCGGCGGCGGTTCCTCCGGCGGCGGCGGTTCCTCCGGCGGCGGCGGTTCCTCCGGCGGCTCCTCCTCCAACACCACCACCAAAACGGAGAAGAACCCGGACGGCTCCACCACCACGACCGTGACCGACAAGAAGACGGGCACCGTGACCGAGACCACCAAGAACACCGACGGCAGTACCACCGTTGTGGAGACCAAGAAGGACGGCACCGTCACCGAGACCAACAAGACCGCTGACGGCACCACCGGCACCGTGGTCACCGACAAGAACGGCAGCGTAACCGAAGTGAAGTCCACCGTTTCCACTGCTGCCGCGAAGGAAGCCGGCAAGACCGGCGGGGCCGTGACCCTGCCCGTGGAGGTTCCCGCTGTCAAGACCACCGGGGACGCTCCCGCCGTGGAGGTTTCCGTGCCCAAGAGCACCGGCTCCGTCAAGGTGGAGATCCCCGTGGAGAAGGTCACTCCCGGCACTGTGGCTGTCATCGTGAAGGCCGATGGCACCGAGGAGATCGTCAAGACCTCCATTCCCACCAAAACCGGCGTGGCGCTGACCCTGGATGGCTCCGCCACTGTGAAGGTCATGGACAACGCCAAGAAATTCTCCGATGTACCCGCAAGCCACTGGGCCGGCGACGCAGTTGCCTTCGCCTCCGCCCGGGGCATCACCGGCGGCACCTCCGACACCACCTTCTCTCCGGACGCTTCCTGCACCCGCAGCCAGATCGTCACCTTCCTGTGGCGGGCCGCCGGGTCCCCTGAGCCCAAGGGCTTGAGCAACCTTTCCGATGTTCCCGCCGACGCCTACTACGCCAAGGCGGTGGCCTGGGCATTGGAGAACGGCATCACGGGGGGAACCGGCAATGGCATGTTCAGCCCCGACGCCACCTGCACCCGCAGTCAGAGCGTGACCTTCCTCTATCGCGCAGCCGGGTCTCCCACGGCTTCTGATGACATCGCGTTCAGCGATGTTACCGCTGAGAGCTACTATGCCGACGCCGTGGCCTGGGCCATCGAGAATGGCATCACCGCCGGCGTGGGCGGCGGCCTCTTCGACCCCAACGCCACCTGCACCCGTGCGCAGATCGTAACCTTCCTGCACCGCAGCTATCTGAGCAAATGACATAGCAATGAGAACAGCGGTCGTATAATGCGACCGCTATTCTCTTACCGCTGTCGAGACTGAAATTTGGGGAAAGAGAGCAAAGGAGCCACCACATGAAGAACGAATCACAGCAGGCACTGCTGCTTCTCTGGCAATACCTACATCAGCATACAGATGAACAGCATCCGGTCTCGGTCACAGACATTCTCGCATTCTGGCAGCAGCACGGCATTCAGGCCGGACGCAAGAGTGTTTACACTGACATCGAACTGCTGCAGAATGTCGGGATGGATATCGTCTGCGTCAAAAGCAGTCAGAATAGATACTTTGTGGGCCAGAGGCTCTTCGAGCTGCCGGAGCTGAAACTGCTGGTGGACGCGGTGGAATCCTCCCGGTTTATCACGGAGAAAAAGAGTACCGCCCTCATCAAGAAGCTGGGCCATCTCACCAGCACAGCGCAGGCGGAGCAGTTGAACCGCCGCATTTACATGGGCGGCACTCCAAAGCCGGAGAATGAGAGCATCTACTACAATGTGGATACCATCCACAACGCCGTCCAGAAGAAACAGCAAATCACCTTCCAGTATTTTGAGTACACGCCTAAAAAGGAAAAGATACTCAAGCATGATGGATACAAGTATCGGTTCAGCCCCTACGCCATGATCTGGAATCGGGACTGCTACTATGCCGTAGGCTGGTCGGAAAAGCACGGAAAGATTGCACAATTTCGGGTGGACCGCATGACGGCAGTCGAACCGCTGGAACAGGCGGCAGTCCAGACACCGGACTTTGATCCGGCGGAGTATGTCCGCAAGGTGTTTGGGATGTACCCGGACGACCTCTGTACCGTAGAGCTGCTGTGCGATAATGAGGTCATGCGCAGCGTCATCGACCGCTTCGGTGAAAATGTGCGGAAGGAAACTGCAGATGAACAGCATTTCCGTGCCACAGTCGAGGTCGCGCCAAGCCCTCCGTTTTTCAGCTGGATCTTTACTTTTGGAGGAAAGATCCGCATCATTAGCCCGTTAACGGTGTTGGAGGAAATGCGGGATAT
This sequence comes from Agathobaculum sp. LCP25S3_E8, assembly GCF_052117165.1. Classification (NCBI taxonomy): domain Bacteria; kingdom Bacillati; phylum Bacillota; class Clostridia; order Eubacteriales; family Butyricicoccaceae; genus Agathobaculum; species Agathobaculum sp. LCP25S3_E8. The sequence goes on along the minus strand of NZ_JBQKJR010000033.1, from coordinate 7,850 downwards.
GGCAGCGTGGCTGAAATAATTTCTGGATGGTGTTCCCTGTGGGGAACACCATCTTTTTCATGTCTTGCAAATCGAACGAATGTTTGCTATACTGAGGCTACAGTGTTTCCAGAGAAGAGAACACGGATAGGAGGTGAGTTACTTGGAACAGACATTCGGCAGCTTCATTCGGGAGAAACGGCAATCTATCGGATTGTCCCTGCGCACGCTGGCGGCAAAGCTGGACTTGTCGCCGGTCTATCTGAGCAACATTGAGAACGACCGCAGACCGGCGCCGACGCGCGCATATTTGGAACGGTTGGAGCAGGAACTGCATCTGAGCAAGGTGGACACCGAGCAGATGCTGGATCTTGCCGCCAAGTCCCAGAATAACCGGGTATCCGCAGACCTGCCGGACTACATCATGGATCGGGAGATCGTCCGGGCCGCACTCCGCACGGCAAAGGAGGCAGACGCCACAGACCAGGAGTGGCAGGAATTTATCGACCGGATCACCCAGCGCGCAAAGAAATCCAAAGAGGGCGGTGAAATAGACGCATGAAAAAAGCATATTACCGCGAACAGGCGCTGGAGCGGATCGCCCGCGATGTGATCACCGCCTATGACCTCAGACTTTATTACGGCCCTCCCACAGCCATTCCCATTGAGGACATCATCGAGGCACAGGGGCTGGTGCTGGAGTATCAGTATCTGCGGAATAATGGGCGGGTTTTGGGCGAGACCATCTTTGACGACGGTCTCACAGCGATCTATGACCGGGAAAACCACCGCTATGACCTTCTTCCCGTCAAGGGCGGCACCATCCTCATCGACTGCTCTCTCTGCGAAGAGGAAGCATCTACCGGGCGGCTGCGCTTTACCTGCGCCCATGAGCTGGGGCACTGGCTGCTCCATAAGAAACAGTTCAGTGGGACCGGCGAAAACGCGGCGCTCCGTTCCGGCGATGAGAGCGACAACACATTGGAAGTGCAGGCGAACCTGCTGGGCTCTATCCTTCTGCTGCCGCTGCCGCAGGTCAAGCGCTGCTTCTATCAGCTGCGCTCCGGACGGACAAATCAACAGCTGGTGACGGATATGGCAGGTATCTTTCAGGTATCCAAGCAGGCCATGCGCATTCGGTTGGAGAACCATAACCTGCTGTAAAAAATTTTCATGTGCTGTTCTCAAAAAAGAGAACAGAGAAAGCGAGGCGCTATGTCAAAAACCAATTCCCTGCGCTGTCCGCTGTGCGGCAAGGGCCGTATCGCGGATATCCCCAGCGGTGCGGAGCAGTCTCAGTACAGGCTGTTTGCGCTGCACAGAGCGGAACACCCTGACCTGATCGCCAAATGCCCCAAGTGCGGCGAACAGATCGGCATCACGGTGCTGACACCGGATGCTCACCCCCTGATCCACACGCCCATCCCCTTTATGGGATATGTTCAGGCATAAATTAAAAATCCAATTGATATGACTTCGTCAAGCGCACCAGCCACCCATCGTCGAATATGGGAACATTGAGTTAGGAGCCTTACAAGTAGCTTTTCAGCTATGTGTAAGGCTCTTTTTTGCGCCTTTCTTTGGCTGAAAAGCGGAAAGGCACACAATGCGCAGACGCTGGCAACCCTATATCGCTAAATATCCGTGACCCCATCTCAGACATTTCAAAAAAAATCTGAGATTGGAGTCATGAATCATGAAAAAATGGCAGGAAGAACGCAACTACCGGCGCGTTCGAAACGAGGCTGGCGAAGTCATCGCCAATATCATCACTGTAGACGGCATGGATGTAGTGGTGCCGGAAGATGTGTATCTGGCCTACTCTCAGGCAGACCGCAGGGAACGCTATATCATGGAGGAACAGTCCTCCGGAAAACTGCTCTCTCTGGAGCAGATGGCGGAAGATGCGCTTTTGCCGGACTATGTCGGAGCGGAAACGGCCCCCAGTGCTGAAACGGAGGCACTGGAGCGTGAGGAATTCCGGGATTTGGCAGAACAGAAGCAGATCCTTTTGCTGGCGCTGCTGTCACTAAAGGATACCGACCGGGAACTCATCAACGCTCTGTTCTTCGACGGCGCGTCTACACGGGAATACGCCCAAAGAATGGGCGTCAGCCAGCGGGCGGTCATCAAGCGGAGAGACCGTATCCTGCGGGATCTCAAAAAGTTTTTTGAAAATTCCTCGAAATAAAGGTATTCACCGAACGCAATTTTCGGGAGGACAGTGAGGGGCTCCGAATCGCCCCTCGCTGTTCCTTGAAAATTGCATACCAGCAATACGGATAACCACCCGGACAGAAGAGCGATCCGCGCAGTGTGCGCCACGACCCACGGGAAGCCTTGCAGCTTCTCGTGGCGAGCGATTTTACCTGCGCGGGGGCGGCGTTGGCAGCGCCGCCCGCAGAGACGCTGTTCGGGCAGATAATGAGACACAATGCACTGGCCAGCATGAAGAGGCTGGGCTGCTCCGGGATTGAAAGCAGTAGAGATCCCGGAAATACGCCCGTGAAGGTCTTGCCGGACCTTGTCCGTATTGTTCCCTTTTCTCACCGGGGCGCGCGCTGCAAATACGGTGGAAACGAAAACAAAGCATGACAGAAAAGAGGAAATTATCGGATGAATACCAACGATAACAGGCTGAAAGCCCATAAACTGATCGACCATATTTTTCAGGACTTTCTTCCCGCCCACGGTATGGCACAGCGCCCGGAGCAGATCCAATTGAGCCACCGGATGCTGGACGCCATGCAGGACGGGAGGATCGCCCTGTGCGATGCCGGGACGGGCATCGGCAAGACCTACGCCTATCTGGCGGCTGCCACGGTAGCGTCGGCTTTTCCAACAGGGCAGATCGCCCGCCCCATTATCATTTCCACTTCCAGTATCGCGCTGCAAAATGCGGTGCTGACGGAGTATCTGCCGCTGCTGTCCTGTGTCCTAATGGCGGACGGGATTCTTACCAAGCCACTGAAAGCGGTCATCCGCAAAGGCAAAAGCCATTATGTCTGCGATGAGCGATTGGACAGGCGGCTGCGTCAGGTATATCCTGCAAAGAAAAATCCGGAAGCGTTGGCAGCGCTCCGGACTCTTAAGGAAACGCTGGACATGGACGGCGTTTCCCATCTCAGCGGCTATGACCGGGAGCGTGTCTGCGTACCGCAGGTCTGCGACTGCAAACAGAGGGACTGCCGCTATCAGCGGTTTCTCAAAACCTGCGACAAAGGTCAATTCCTGTTTCAAATCTGCAATCATAACCTGCTGGTGGCAGACGCCATCCACCGCAGCGAGGGAAAACGCCCTATCTTCCCGGAGCACAGCATCATCATCGTGGATGAAGCACATAAGCTCCCGGAGACCGCACAACAGATGCTGGGTGTGACGTTGGCGGCTGAAGAGATACGAAACCTTATCCTTCAGCTAAAAGAGGAACGGTACTTACTGGCGGCAGAAATGCTGGAGGACAGCACCGGCCCTCTGCTGCGCAAGCTGGCACAGCCCGGAGAGGAAGCGGAGCCGGTGGACACCTGTTTGCGATTGCTGACCGCGCCATCCCGCACGCTGCCCATCATCCAGCGGCAGATCGGCAGCCTGCTCTCCCCGCTGGGAAGCCGCCAGCTGAATACGGTGCTGGACGCGGTCAAGCTGTTCACCAGTTCCCAGACAGATATGATTTTTTACACTGCCGAAGATGTCAGCACAGGCGGCGCCATGCTGTGCGCCGCAGCCGGCGATATCACGCAGCGAATAAAAAAGATCCTGTGGCAGCCGGATCAGGCGTTTGTTCTGACCTCCGGCACCATGGCGGTGGGCAGCGATTTCCGCCGTTTCAAAATGCAGGCAGGATTAGAGAAGGGACACCGTGTCATGGAATCCGTTTCTCCATCCCCCTTTGACTACCGGAACAACTGCCTGCTCTACCTTCCGCAAATCCCGCCCCGCCAGAGAGTGGAGGATACGGATGTGTACTTTAATGAGCTGACTGCCGAGCTCGTCGGACTCATCAAAGCAGCCACCGGTCACGCGCTGGTGCTCTTTACATCCTACGCAGCCATGTCGGCTGTGAAGGATCGGCTGTGGGAGGAATCTCTCCCATTCCCACTGCTGACGCTGGGCCGCAACGCGCCCCACATCATCGAACAGTTCCGGCACACGCCGGGAGCGGTGTTGCTGGCCACCGGCGCGGCATGGAAGGGCTTTGATTTCCCCGGCGACTGTGTATCTCTGCTGATCATCCCGCGCCTGCCTTTCGCCTACCCGGACGCACGAAAGGAACGGGAATTGGAGAAGTATTCTTCCCTTCGCGCATTCATCCGTGAGGTAGCTGTACCAGAGATGCAGATCAAGCTGCGCCAGGGATTTGGACGGGCCATCCGCACGGAGAGCGATACCTGCGTCATCGCCATTCTGGATGAACGGGCCTGCCGTGGCCGCAGATACGCCCAGGCTGTGAGTGAGGCATTGCCGGAAATGCGGAGGACCGGCAGCCTGCGGGAAGTGACAAGGTTTCTGCGGGAAAAAAAGCCGGAGAGCTATTTTGAGGTGGGAAGATGATCGACGCAAAGAAAGAATTGCAGTATCGGCTGGCAGCCAGGATGCTGGAGCATCTGGCGGAAATCGGCCTGCTGAGCGCGGAAGAACTGTCTTACGCCAAGAGACTGGCCAGAGAGAAATATTCCCCGCAGACTGTTTGGGAATAGTGCTGGATATTCTGCGGGTCGTGTGGTAGCTTGTGTGTTGACAAAAAAGATACAGGGAAGTGAAAAACATGGCACAGGTAAAAATCATCGCGCCGCAGACGCGGGAAGCGGAACATCTGCGGGTGGCAGCCTACTGCCGGGTCAGTTCGGACTCCAAGGATCAGCTGCATTCCTACGCCGCCCAGATCCGCAATTATACGGAAGAGATCGCCCGGCATGACGGCTGGGAGCTGGTGGATGTGTATGCCGACGAAGGGCTGACCGGCACCCGGATGGATCAGCGGGATGACTTCAACCGCATGATGCGGGACTGCCGGAAGGGTAAGATCGACCGCATTCTGGTGAAGTCCGTATCCCGCTTCGCCCGGAATACCAGAGACTGCCTGTCCGCCCTGCGGGAGTTATCCGCCATGGGCGTCAGCGTCCGGTTTGAAAAAGAAAATATCGACACGAAAACGCTCACCACCGAACTGATGGTGAGCGTTTCCGGTTCTCTTGCCCAGCAAGAATCCATCTCCATCTCCGCCAATCAGAAGATGAGTTATCAGCGGCGGATGGAGCGTGGGGAATTCATCACCTGCACCGCCCCTTACGGATACCGAATCGTAAATAAGAAAGACCTTGCGATCGTCCCGGAGGAAGCCGCCACGGTGCGCTGGATCTTCGACGCATACCTCAAGGGACGCAGCTCCGGATGGATCGCGGAGCAACTGACAGCAAAGGGCATCCCCTCCCAGTCCGGCGCGGAATGCTGGAGAGAAACGGGAATTCGATACCTGCTGACCAATGAAAAGTACATCGGAGACGCCCTGAGCCAGAAATCCTACAGCTGCGGCTTCCCCTTCGTGCAGAAACGAAATCACGGGGAACGCCTGCAATACTACACAGAGAACTCCCATCCAGCCATCATAGACCGGGACACCTTTGAGCGGGTGCAGACACTGCTGCAAAAGAAGGCGCAGAAAGAGAAAAAGCGCAGAGAAAAAAGCCCCCTTGCCTTAAAAATCGTTTGCGGGAACTGCGGGACGGTGTTTCAGCGCCGAAGCAGCCAGAACGGATATGTGACATGGGTCTGTCGAACCCACGACCACCACGCCGCGGACTGCCCCGTGGGACGCATCCCGGAAGCGGAGATCCACGCCGCCTTCCTGCGGATGTACCACAGGCTCAAAAGCAGCGCGGACATCATTCTGACCCCGGCCCTCCGGCAGCTGAATACGCTGGACACGATCCTGCGGCAGAATCATCCGCAGATGCTGGCCATCAACCGGGCCATCGCGGAAGCTACAGAAGAAAGCCATAAGATCAGCACCCTGCGATCCAATGGCCTGCTGGATGCGGATATCTGCGCCGCCCGTATGAATGCCATCAGCGCCCGACTGGCGCAGCTTCGCGGGGAGCGGCGCAGGCTGACAGAGAATGAAGCGATAGACGAAACGATGGATGCGCTCCGCAAGGTGGAGCAGACGTTTCTCAACGGACCGGAACGGCTGGACGGCTTCGATGAAGAGCTGTTCGAACATCTGGTGGAGAAAATCATTGCAGAGTCTCAAAACCGTATCCGCTTCCGGCTTTACGGAGGTTTGGAGTTGACAGAACAATGGGAGGTGGCGGCAAGATGATCAACCGCAAGGTGTTATACGGGTATCAAATCCGAAACGGCGCGTTGGAGATCGTGCCGGAGGAGCAGCGGACCGTCAGTATGGTTTTTACGCTCTATAACGCCGGGGCTTCCTATCAGGCCATATCGGACGCCTTGAACCGGCAGGGCGTTCCGTATTGCCGGGAAGTGCCGCTTTGGAACAAGCACAAGGTAAAGCGCCTTTTGGAAAATCCCCGTTACACCGGTAAGGAGGGATACCCCATACTGGTGGAAGCGGATATTTTCCAAGCGGCGCAGGAAAAGACGGCGGAAAAGAATGCTGGGAGGCAGTCACACGGAGAGAAGCCTGCCATTGCGCGGTTGACTCCATACTTCCGCTGCGCCTGCGGCGGGAAGATGACCCGGCTGGGCGGCGGCTGGCAGAACAGCGGCAAGCTGTATCTGAGATGCGAAGGCTGCGGGACTACCGCGGTCGTGGACATGGAGGCGACGGTAAGCGAGACTGTCCGGCAGTTCCGAGAGCATGAGCAGCCCAGCTGTACCGCCTATGCGCCCTCCGCGGAGGTCATGCGGCTGGACAACGCCATCAACCGGGGGCTGGAGCAGCCGGACTCGCCGGAAGCGGTGATGGCGCTGATCCTGCAGGGTGCGGCAGCACGGTATGCCTGCTGCCCAGCGCCGTCTGCCGAATCTAATCGGTCTGAGCGCTTGACAGAGACGGATTGGAGACGCTTCCAACGAGCGGTTTCCCATATCACCATCTCACAGGATACCGAAGTAACTCTTATATTTACGGATAAAAAAGCGACAGGAAAGGACGAATGATCCATGGAAGCGACAGTAGCCACCTTAGAGCGGCGGGTGCGGGTGATCCCCGCAACCAGAAAACCGGAAGAACTGCACAGAGACCATGACGGAAAAATGCGCGTAGCGGCCTACTGCCGTGTCTCGACGGACAGTGAAGAGCAGCTCAACAGCTACGAAGCCCAAAAGACCTACTACACCCAGAAGATCCAGGACAGCCCGGATTGGGAGATGGCAGGGATCTATGCCGATGAGGGCATCTCAGGCACCAGCCTGAAAAAGCGGACACAGTTCAACAAGATGATCACCGCCTGCAAGCGGGGACACATCGACCTCATCATCACTAAGTCCCTCTCCCGCTTTGCCAGAAACACGGTGGATTGCCTGGATACGGTGCGGCTCCTGAAAGCAAACGGCATTGGAGTGTACTTCGAGAAGGAAAACATCAACACCCTCACGGAATCCAGCGAATTTCTCATCACCCTGTTCAGCGGCTTTGCCCAGGCGGAATCCGAGTCTCTCAGCAAGAATGTCGCATGGGGAAAGCAGAAGAGTGCGGAGGCGGGAAAGGTCACCTTCCAGTACAAGAAGATGCTGGGATACCGGAAGGGGGCGGACGGACAGCCGGAGATCGTACCGGAGGAAGCGGAGATCATCCTGGAGTGATACAATAAAACCGCACACCCAAGGTGGTATAATGAAGAACAGAAAGGGTGTTGAAGATGGGACAGAAATACAGTGCAGAATACAAGGCAGACGTGCTGAAA